>JAUXAK010000024.1 GCA_030619955.1 archaeon
AGTGATTATTTGAACAGGGAAAATAATTCTGAAACAAGAGCTTTAACTATAAGTTATACTGTTCCTCCTGGCGGCGGAGGCGGTGGAAGCAGAAGAACAATTACAAATGTAACTTGTGTTGAGAATTGGAATTGTTCTAAATGGAGTGAATGTGTTAATGAAAGCCAAGGTAGAGAGTGTGTTGATTTAAATGACTGCAATACTACTAAAAATAAACCATCTGAATTTAGAAGTTGTGAAGTTGAAGTTCCTGAAGAAAATGTTAGTGAAATAGAAGAGTTTGAAGAAGAGGAAGAAAAAAAGAAGATTAATTGGAATTTAGTTTTGTTGATAAGTGTGGCTGTTATAGGTGTTGTTTTGATTGTTTTGATATTAAAAGAGAAAGTGTGGAAAAGGAGAAATAGAAAATGAAATGGAGGATGAAAATTCAAAAACTAGGAAGAATCCAAATTCCTTCCAAATATTTATATTCTTACAAAATTGAGGAAGGAGATATAGTTATTATTAAAGAAAAAGGAAAAAAATTAATATTAACTTTTAAAAAAAGAAAAACCAAAGAGAAAAAATAATATAAATGATAAGGTTTATAAAAACAATAGATTTTGAAATTAAAATAAAATAAACATTAAAAAAAGTTAAAATAAAAAATTAAATTAAGATGTTAGAAGAATTTGTTAAATTTAGTATTTTTGGCTTGCCAGAAGGGCTTATATCCATGATCATTTTTTCATTTTTAATCACTTTAGTTTTAACTCTTTTGTATAAAAAATTCATTAACAAAGAAAAATATGATGAGTTAAAAGCAAGGCAGAAAGAGCTAAGGCAAAAAATAAAAGAATCTAAAAATGAACCTGAAAAATTTGCCCAGCTGCAAAAAGAAATGATGCAAGCAAGCATGGAAAGCATGAAGCTGACAATGAAGCCAATGCTGATTACATTTATACCATTGTTGCTTGTGTTTGGCGGGCTTAAATGGCTTTATATGGATCTTGCAAAAATTGGAAATATCTTCACATGGGGAGTTAACTTGCCTATCGTTGGCAATGGCGGTGGCTGGCTTTTTTGCTATATTGTTTTCTCACTTATATTTAGTTTAATTTTACGTAAAAAATTAGGGCTTTAAAAATTAAAAAATAAAAATTAAAAAATGGAAAACAAGCAAGAAAAAGAAAAACAACAAAAGAATGAAAAAAAAGAGCTTGAACAAAAAGTTCTTGAATTAGGAGCTTTAGATAATAAATTTCGTGAGCTTGAACAACAGCTTAACATGCTTGAAAAACAAATTTCTGAATTACAGTCATGCCAAATTTCTTTTGATGAGCTAAAAAATATAACTCCAGGAACAGAGCTACTTGCCCCAATTTCCCAGGGTGTTTTTGTTAAAACAAAGCTTCTTGATAATTCCAAAATTATTATTAATACTGGTGCCAAAGTTTTTTGCAAGAAAAGTATTGAAGAAGCAAAAGAATTTATGCAAAGCAAAATTAATCAGGTAAATGAAATTCACAACAGATTAGTTAATGAAATTAATGTTCTTGCAAAAAATATTTCATCAATAGAACAAGAGCTAAGAGCAAAAGGCCAAATTTAATTTAACATAACATTCTTAATAAAAATTTATATTTAAAAAAATTAAGTCTCAAAATGAATCAGGAATTTCTTTTATATGCTAATATTAAAAAAAGATATGTTAATTTAATAAAAAATTTAAAAGTTGAATCCAAAAGAATCAGAAATTCTTAATATACTAACATGAATGAAATAGACATGCTAACTTAATAAAAAAATAAATAATTATAAAAATTATTTGAACATCCAAGGATAAGCTTTTTTTACTTCCTGAATAAATGATTTTCTCATAAAAAGCCCAAGTTCTGATACAATTCCTTTTATTAGAGTAGGATTAATTTTTTCAAATGCAGGATTAGATATTTTAATGCCCTTAGGTGGTTTTTCCCAGATTTCTTTTGTTGACCTTTGTTCTATTTTTTCCTCTGTTCCATAAATTGCCTTTGGATCAAATTTCCAGGAATCTGTTGCTATGTATAAAGGAATGTCATATTTTTCCATGATAATTGCAAAGAGCTCAGAACCTATTTTATTATAAACTTTTGTTGATGTTATTGCATCACAGCCATAAAAAGCAATATCAGCTTTTTTAAATGCAATTCTTGCTCCTGAATCAACAAACATGGTTACAGGAATTTTTGCTTTAGCAAGTTGTGCTGCTGTTATTCTGCCTTGATAAAGAGGCCTTGTTTCAGTATTATAAACTTGGAATTTTTTACCTTGTTTTTTTGCTTTTATTAAAATATTAACAACAGAAGAAGAATGACAATGAGTAAAAACTAGCATGTTATTTTCAATAAGTCTAGAGCCTATCTCAGTAATTTTTTTCTGTGCATTATCAAAATGTTCTAAAGCCAATGCTATGCCTTTATTTAAGCTTGACTGAGAAAAAACAAATTTAATTGCATTTCTTAAGCAAGGTTCTGTTGGCCTTAAACTTATCAGCTTTTTAATGGATTCTTTATCATGTTTTATAAGCAATGCCTTAACTGCAGCTCTAGCAACATTTTCAGCCCCCTGAATTTTTAGTGTTTTTATATCATTACATATTTTTTCAAATTTTTTCACCATTTTTTCTTTTCCCTCTTTTTTATTTTATTATATTTTCTATATTAAAAAAACTTTGCTTTTGAGGTTTTGGAAAGTTTTTTAAAATTAAATAGCTGAATAATAAAGGGATAGATAGAAGAAGGTAGAAAGAAAAGGGTAGAAAGAAAGAGAAAAAAGGGAGAGAAAAAAGTAAGTAAAAAAAGAAAGTGAAAAACAAAAAATGTTTGAAAGTTTAATTAATCCAAAAAAAGCTGAAAGAAAGCCCTGGGAGATGTTTTTCATAGGCGCGCTTTATGCAGCCCTTTCAATACTTATTGTTGATTTTCTTTTTTTGGGAAATCCTGTGTTTGAAAAACATATTAGTATTCTTATTGTTTGTTTTACAGTCATTTTTTCAATACCTTTTATGTTTTATATTATTAAATTAGAAGAAGAAAAAGATATTAAAATTAAAAGCGAGAAAAAGCTGATTAAAGAGCATGGCAAGGCAATTTCTGCACTGCTCTTCTTGTTCTTAGGTTATATGCTGGCTTTCTCAGTAATTTTTATGGCTATGCCACAAATAGAATCAAATTTTAAAATACAACTGGAGACTTACTGCACAATAAATGCAAGATATAATGTAGAAAAATGTGTTGCTGATTATAATAATGGTTATACTGCCAGTGTTATTGACCCACCACCACTTCAGACACTGGGAATAAAACAAGGAATGACAAGAGTCTCTACAATTCTTTCTAATAATTTTTATGTACTGCTTTTTAGTTTACTTTTTTCATTTTTGTTTGGAGCTGGTGCTATTTTTATTCTTGCATGGAATGCAAGTGTTATTGCCATAGCCATGGCTATTTTCACTAAAGGCAATATTGTTAATTTACCAGCAAGCTTTCTGCGTTATATGATTCATGGCCTGCCTGAGATAGCTTCTTATTTTATTGTGGCATTAGCAGGAGGAATCATAGGAACAGCTATAATAAGACATAAATTTGGTCATAAAAAATTTTGGCATGTGCTACAAGATTCTCTTGATCTTATTATTATTGCACTTATAGTGCTTATTGCTTCAGCATTCATAGAAGTTTTTATAACACCAGTGTTATTCTAAAAAATAAAAAAATACTAAAAAATGTCTTCTAAAACTACAAAAATACTAACAAGAAGGACAGTATTTTTATTCTTAGGGCTTAGTTTAGCTAATGTTGCAAGTTATCTTTTTTATTTTATTATGGCAAGAATGTTGGCTGTAGAGGACTACAGTTTATTATATTCTCTTATTGCCTTGACATATTTGTTTACAATACCTCATGAAACAATCAGGACAGTCATAGCAAGATATACAATGCGCTTTTGGACAAGAAAGAAAAAAGGCAAGATTAAAAGTCTTTTTTTTAAATCTGTAAAATATCTTGGCTTATGTTCAATTATTGCATTTGGAGTCTTTTTAGGCCTTTCACCGTTTTTAATGAAACTACTTCATGCACCATTTAGTTCAATTATCATAATAGGCTTTTCATTATTATTCATCTTTCTTTTACCAGTAATCTGGGGAATACTTCAGGGCACAAATCGTTTTGGGCATCTTGGAATAAATAATTCAGTTGAAACAGGAGCAAAACTAATAATTGCAATACCTCTTGTGCTTTTTGGTCTAGGAGTTAATGGCGCTCTTTTAGCAATTCCTTTGTCACTTGCAATTGCTTTTTTCGCTGGGTTTTTACCAATCAAAAATATCATAAAAATTAAAAATGAAGAAGAAAAGCATAACAAAGAATATGAAGAAAAATTAAAAATTAAAGGGATGTTCCGTTATTCTTTTGCTACATTTATTATATTCATTTTCTTTGTTGCAATATACTCTGTAGATATTATATTAGCAAGATATTTTTTAACTCCTTTATCCTCCGGGCTTTACAGCGGTGCTTCAGTAATTGGCAAGGCACTTCTTTTTTGTTCATTAGCTATAACAAGAATAATGTTTTCTGCAATAGTGGAACATCACACTAAGAACAAAACCAATAAAAAAGAAATGAAAAAAATTAAAACAGAAAGGACAAAAAGAGAAACAAAAGAAGCTAAAAAAATTTTTAAGGGGACAGTATATGCTGTTATGGGTTTTGTAGCTGGTTTTTTATTAATTTCAATTCTTATTCCAGAGCCATTTATTAATGTTCTTCTTGGAAGCAAATATCTTGAAATGGCATATCTTTTAAAATATATGGTTTTAGCTATGGCATTTCTTTCTTTCTCTTCTTTAATTGTTTTTTATAATTTATCAATTGATTGGCATAAAAAACTTACAGCAAGAATTTTAGGTGCAGCACTTTTTCTTTTAATAGCTTTATTGATTATTTTTCATTCAACACTTAAGCAATTTATTTTTATTGTTCTTTTAGTAAATATATTATTATTTTTAGCTTTGTTTACAACATTAAAACATTAACAACACCAAGGCAAAGTTAAAGCATAAAATATAAAAGATGGATAATTCTCTTAAAAACAGTAAAAAATAAAAAATGGAAGGGGAAAATACTAATACTGGTTTTGAAAAATCAGAAATAAAAGAGAGCTGGAAAAACTGGAAAGAAGGCCCAAAAAACTGGCTAAAGACAAATCTAAAAAGAAACTTGATTTTTATCTTGATATTAATAGCAATAATTTTTCTTGGCACTTACATAAGAACAACAAATATAAGCCAGCTTAAAGACGTAACAACACAAAGCTATACTCTTGGCCCTGATCTTGATCCTTACTTGTATTTAAGACATGCTAAGGAAATTGTCCAAGGCAAGTTACAAGATATTGATATGATGAGGGCTGCACCACTTGGAGCACAAAACTATGCTAAAACAAATTTAATGCCCTTGGCAATTGTTTTTCTTTATAAGTTTTTTGCACTTGAATCAGTTGAATTTGCTGCAATCATTGCTCCTGTAATCTTTTTTGGATTAACTCTTTTTGTATTTTTCTTTTTTATTAAAAAACTTTTTTCTTTAATAACAGATAAAAGAAAAGCAATAATCATAGGTTTAATTGCAACAGCTTTTTATGCTGTAATTCCCCCAATGCTGCATAGAACAACAGCAGGCATTCCTGAAATTGAAAGTCTTGGTATGTTATGGTTATGGTGTGCATTTTATTTTTTTATTTCAGCTTGGCAAAATAATAAGATTAAAAAAACAGCTATTTTTTCTGCTTTAGCTGGTATTTTTACTGGTTTGATGATTTTTACATGGGGGGGCTATAAATATATTTTTATGACTTTTGCTTTAGCAACTTTCCTTGCCTTTTTCTTTAATAAACAAAAAAAGAAAAATTTTCTTATCTATTGTTTATGGTTAATTCCAGCTTTGATTTTTGCTTTTGTAAAAAATCCAACTATTAGCTCTTTAACTGCAATAACTGACACAGGCCTTGCTTCAGCAATCTTTTTTATTCTGTTAATTGACATATTTATTTTTAGAACAAAAGTAAAAGAAAAAATAAAAATTGAAAAGATAAATCTGCCAGAAAGTATAATCAGTTTAGCTATTATAATAGTGATTGGCGTCATATCTCTTGTTATACTTAATCCTGGCCTTATTCCACAAACTGCCTCAAGAGTTGTAGAAGGCCTGCTTTACCCATTTGGTAGGGGCAGAGTTGGTTTAACAGTAGCTGAAAATAGAGCCCCTTACTTTACTGAAGTCTTGGGCAGTTTTGGCTTGCTTTTTTGGCTTTTCTTTTTTGGCACTTTGTTTTTATTTTATGAAACTGTAAAACATTTTGATAAGAAGAAAAAGATTTGGCTTAATTTTTTCTTTATATTATTTATTACAACATTTATTTTTAGCAGGATTTCACCACAAAGCATATTAAATGGGGTGAATTTTATAAGCCGTTTTTTATATTTTGGTGGATTATTTGTTTTTGCTCTTTTTTTAATTAGTATATATCTCAAGGCATATCTGAAAAAAAATGAGAAAACACTGGAAGATTTTAAGAAAATAAATTTTTCTTATATACTAATTCTTGCATTTATATTTTTAATGATTGTATCAATGAGAGGTGCAATAAGGTTATTTTTTATAATAAGTCCTGCTTTGATTATTGCATCATCTTTTTTACCAGTAAAACTTGTTGAATATGGATTTAAAATAAAAGATAATCTGTACAAGTTAATTTTATGGTGTATTATTATTGCTGTGGCTATTATGCTCTTAATTACTTTTGTAGACTATGCAAAAGCATCAAGTCAATCAGCAAAATACACAATACCTGGTGCTTATTATCAGCAATGGCAAAAAGCAATGGCTTGGGCTAGGGAAGAAACACCAAAAGATGCAATTTTTGTACATTGGTGGGATTATGGCTATTGGATTCAAACTTGGGGTGAAAGACCAACTGTAACAGATGGCGGCCATGCTAATGGTTTTTGGGATCATACTACAGCAAGATATTTAATGACAGCACAAAATGAAAAAACAGCTCTGCAATTATGCAAAGCTTATAATGTTTCTTATTATCTGCTTGATTCAACTGATATAGGCAAGTATTCTGCTTATAGCAGTATTGGCTCTGATGATACTGGAAAAGATAGATTAAGCTGGGCAAGTACTTTTATATTAGATGAAAAGCAGATACAAGAGACAAGAAATGAAACACTTTATGTTTATGTTGGAGGCACATACCTTGATCAAGATATTGTATGGAAAGGACAGCTCTTTCCAATGCAAAAGGCTGTTATTGGTGCTTTTATTTTAAATATTGAAAAAGAAACTCAAAAAATAAACAATGTTGAGGCTATTTTTATTTATAATGGTCAAAAATTTAAAATTCCAATAAGATATATCTGGATTAAAGATGTGGAATATGACTTGAAAAAAGGTGATGAAGAAATTTTAAATACTATGTTATATATTATACCAAAAGTAACAGATCAAGGAGTTAATAATTTAGGCACAGGTTTATATTTAAGTGAAAAAGCTCTTAACACTCAATGGGTTAGACTTTATTTATTAGATCAAACTGAAAACTTTGAACTTATGCATAATGAAGATGCCTTGTTTGTTCAACAACTTAAAAATGTTTATAATCTCAGTATTGGAGATATCATTTATGCAAATGGTTTACAAGGTCCAATAAAAATTTGGAAAGTAAATTATCCTGATAATATTGAAGTTCATAAAGAATATTTAAAAACATC
>JAUXAK010000004.1 GCA_030619955.1 archaeon
TTACTTCCAGGACTTGAGTCACTTAAAGTAACTTTTGAAGGTTTAACAACAGCTTATGAAGAAGAAATCAAAATAGAACCTAATGGTGCTGATAAAATACAAATAACTGTTCCATTAGAAACTAGAACACAAACATTTGACATTTTATATGCAAATGGAACTGGTTTCTTAGGAGTTGGTGAAGAAGCTACTGAAAAGCTAATGACAAATTCAACAGCATCTGGAGTTGTTTTTGATGAAGATGCACATCAATACTTTATTGCTACTAAAGGAGATCCAGCTTATGAGTCATACCTTATGGAAGCAAAAGTACATAAGTCTGGTACAACAACTTATGTTGACTTTAGAGATGTTGGAGAAACTAACTGGAACTGTATAGATTTAACAGCTACTGGAAATAATGTGTGTACTGTTGGTAGTGTAACTATAACAGTAAGTGCAATTGATGATACTGAAAACACAGTAACTTTCACTGTTGATGACAAGATGAATGTGATTTACACAAAAGAAGGAATGGAAATATGGTTGCCTGTTGAAAACTCAAGTTATGATGCAAAAGGATATAGAACAATCTATACAGGAGGAAATGAAACAACTTATTACCTTGATGTATGGGAAGAAGCTCCTGTAACAGAAGTAAAACATAATAAACAATTTAATGTAACATTAACAATGAGTGGTACTGCAGGAACTAGGGAAACTAATGTGTATTCTGTACCAAACACAGAAGCAAAAGGTGTTGTAGGCTATGGAAGAATAGGAACTACTGATGTTTATGTAGCTTATTCAGTATTTGGTACTCATTGGGAGCATAATAGACCAAGCGGTGGTAACTACGACACTACCATAATATACCCAGGTGAACAAGCTGAAGCATCTTGTTATGTTGCTGAAGAAACTGCAAGCATTGTAAGCGGCACAGGTACTGCTACTGAAGCTGGTTGGGACAAAATATTAGACACTGACGAAGCATCTCTTGAAGGCAGAAATGTCATTGCAATAGGTGGTTCTGCAATTAACCAAGTATCAGCAACACTACTAGGATTAGATTATCCAACTTACGGAACAGATCAAGCATGGATAGATGCAACAGGTGTTGATGCCTTAGGCAAAGGTATTATCAAGATAATTGATGACCCTGCTGTAGGTAATATTGCAATGATTGTTGCAGGTTACGAAGGTTCTGATACAGAAATGCTTGGTATAATCTTGAAAGAAGGACATACTGGTTTAACTGGTACAAGCAAGGTGTTTAATACAGTAACAAAAGTAGTTGTAGAATAAAACCGAAAAAACTGTTTTTTATTTTTGATTTTTTTTCTTTTCTTTTTTTATTTTTGATTTTTTAAAATAAGTATGAAATATTTAAAAATGCAAATATTTTAATATTAAAATGAAAGACAACTTCAAAGATATTTTAAAATTCAGCGAACTTTCCTTAAAAGAGGTATGGAACAATAAAAAAGATGATGTCTGGCAAGAATATTTAAATTTAAAGATAATAAAAAGAAAATGAGACCTTTAGAAACAAAATCGCGGCATGAAGCAAAACGCAGAAGAAATCAGAGGCTTATTGGGATTTTTATTGCTTTCCTGATGATAGCGAGCACAATTGGTTATGCAATCTTGCAAGGCACAGAAGGAGAACATAGCCAAGCTGAATATAATAACCACAAGTTTGTTAAAACAGAAAGCAGATGGCAGACCCAAATTAAAATAAATGAAAAACTTGTTATTTTAAATACGTTTTATCTTCCTCAGGAACTTGAAAACATAACAACACAAGGAAAGCCTCTTATTGCTGATTTTAAAGACAAAAACATTTATATTATAGCAGACAGCACAAATGAAAGACAAGCAGCAGCTAAGTTTTCCATACTAGACAATTTTATTTTAAGAATGCAGTTAGCATGTTCACTAGAACAAGAAAATTCCAGTTTTTGCTTAGAAAATAATTTACCAGTAAAAACCTGTAATGATGCTGATTTTTCAACAATAATAATTTTCTTAGATGATAATGAAACAGATGCAGAAACAGAAGAGACAGAGACAAACATTAAATATAAAAATAGTTGTTTAATAATAAAAAGTAAAGGAACTGAGCTTATCAAAGCAACTGAAAAAACAATTTTCATGATATTTGGAATAATAAGTTAAGGATAAATTAATAATAAATAATAACAACAAATAAAATGATTTCAAAAATAAAGCAAAGAACTGAAATAAAAAAACAGAAAGTTAAGAAAAAGCAAAAAATCAAGAAAAAAGAGAGAGTAAATAAAAAGAGATTAGCCTGGTTTTTAGTTATTGTCACTGTTATTGCTCTTGCTTTATTATTTTTTTCATTTAAAGAGCAAATTTTAGGCAGCTTGAACATTTTTAGCAGTGAATTTAAACATAATAACATAACATGGCATAAAGAAAAGTTTGAAAATTTGACATTGTGGACAACACCACTTTCTATTTACAGAATTAGTGAAAACAAAACTTATTTATGGACTATTTATTTAAGAAATGATCCAAGGAAGCTTGATAAGATATCTGTAGATATAATTGACATGCCAAGCAAAAAATTATATGTTGCATTTGATGGCAGTGTGTTTCATTGCAATGATACAATGATATCAGCATGGACTCTTGGTGAATTTTTCGGTGTTTTAGGTATAAATGCATCAGGAGCAGTAACAGATGCTGAACTGCTTGATTTAAGTAATATAAGTAATGGTTTAGAAGAAAAAGTGAAAACATGTGCTGATGCAAAAGAAGATGCAAATGTTGTGTTATTAAAAGAAGGAAAAGGTGAAAAAAGCAGAATTTATCAAGATAACTATTGTTATATTCTTGAAATTGCAAACTGTGAAATTATTGAAGTCAGCGAACGTTTTATTCTTGGTTTAATTGATATTATGCGTGAAGATAATTTAACAAGTAATGAGTAACAAATATAGATTTAAAGGATTTAATAAAATGCTGACTTAGCAATTTAAAAAATTTTATAAGCTCTTTTTCCTTATTTCTTTTAGCCCGGATGGCCCAATGGTAAGGCGCCAGCCTTGAGAGCTGGTTTCCGCAAGGATATCCAGGTTCGAATCCTGGTCCGGGCGTTATATAATTTTTTTAGAAATATTTATAAATAATAAAAAATTATTTCTTTTATGGCCAAAGGAAAAAAAGGGATTAGAGGATGGACTTGGGTTCTCTTCATTTTCTTTATTATAGGAAATCTTATTTTAATTGGGGCAGGTTGGTATTTAGGAACTCTTCAGGCTCTCCTTACAAATTGGAGTTTTTATGTAAGTAATATTCTAATTATTCTGTCTTTGATAGGTCTTTTTATGTATAAGAAATGGGGATTTTATGTGCTTACTATTTATCTTATTTATTTATTAATTGAAAGGACTATTATCTCTTTTGACATAAGGACCTTAATTATTTATCTGGTGATATATGGATATTTAATTTGGTATAGAGGATTTTATAAAAATCGCTCATATTTTGATTAATATTTTTCTAGGAATTAAATTCTTAAAAGTTCAGAGCTTATAAGTTTGGAGATAAAGTTATAATAATAAATAAAAAAATAGAAAAAATCGGACTGGATATTGTAATAAAAGAAGAAAAGCTGAAAAGTGGCAAAACTGTTTTTAATATAAGGGCTATTCAAGTCCCTTTCCCTGTGCTAAGCCTAAAGTTATATTTAATAGAATCAATAAAAAACTTAAAGAAAACTATTACTAATAATCAAAAAATCAAAACTATCTCTTTTTTGATATTTTCTTTTTTGAGAATAAAAACAGAATTATCATAACAACAATTATTATAACAGCCCAGAACCACCCTTTCTGCCATACTGCTTTTGCAACTTCTTCTGGCACTTCTTCAACACAAACATTATCAACACACTCAAAACCTTCAGCACAAAGCTTGTCTTTATATTCTTCCTCGCCTACACAGCATTCATAAAGACATTCTTCTTTTTCTTCTTCTGGAACTTCCTCTTCTGTAACTGTGACAGCTTCTTTTATTCCTTCAAATTTTAAAGTTGCTGTTTCACCAAAAATCTTTGTTAAAGTTATAGCAAGTTCATAAAAATTATCATCATCCAAATTAAATTTCTTTGTTTCATCTAAATTAAGAGTTGCTTGGATTGGTGTTGAAGAAATTTCAATATCAACACTGTCATTATAAATAGTAATTATTTTTACAATATGCTCAATACCTGCTATATGGAATTTAGCTTTATCATCTGCTCTTAAATTTTTACTAATTGTTTTGCCTTCACTTAAAGTAGCAATTGTATGTGTAATACTTCCGCTTCCTCCAACACCTGCTGAGGATGTAGTGAAACTAGCAGTTCCAGAACCACTATTACTTAATGCATCTGTACAAGTAACAGTTACTATATAACTAGTGCGAGAACTTAAGCCACTTAAAGTAGTACTCCAGCTTGTTCCTGAACCACTTAAACTTCCAGAACCTGCTCCACTATAAGAACAAGAAATAACAGATTCACTTGTTGTTGCACTTAAACTAGCCCCACTAGTAGTTCTACTTGAAATAGAAACAGTTACTGTTGGAGCACCTGTATCTATACTATACCAATATTCAGATGAATTTTTACTATTTGAAGCATTGTCTGTTGCTTTGACTTTAATTCTATATAAGCCATCTGCTAATGCATCCATTGTTACATTTGTTGCAGTAGCATTAGCAACAACACCTGTTTTATCTGCAGAATCATTTATATAAAAAGTATAACTTATTGCGCTGCTAAGATTATCTGTTAATGTTATATTTATCTGAGGTGTGGCATTTGATAAATTTGAATTATTTGCAGGAGCATTTATTGTTGCTGTTGGATCTGTTTTATCAATATTCAAAGTTCTTGTTGTTGAATTAGTGGAATTCTCGCCACTTTCATTACAATATACTTTCCAGATATAGCCCATGCCTTCTGCTATTGTTGAGGCATTTATTATTGTTGATGTAGCATTGACAACACTTGAATTTGTTCCGTAAATAGTGTCATTAACATATATACTACAATTCATTGTTGAAGATATGTTAGAATATGCTGTAAAATTAAAAGGCGGCGTATCATCATTAGTCCAAGAATTATTTTCTGGAGAGGTTAAAGAAATACTATAAATTCCTGCTATAACAAAAACAGCAGATAAAATTAAAACTATAAAAAATACTAAACCTAAACTTAATAAAAAATTCTTTGTTACTTTTTGTTTATTCATTTCGCCTCTTTTTTCTTATTTATCTTACTATTTTTTAGTTTATAAATATTTGTTTTCTCATTTTTCAGAGTCTGAATTAAGTTTACACTTCTAAAAATTAATCTTACTAAAGCAATATAAAGCAATAAGATAATATATTTATCAAAGGAGAATGTTAATCTGTAATCTGAATAGAGAAATAACTTTTTATAATATAGAACATTTTTTCATCATATTTCAAAAAGAACTAAAAAAGATAACTTTTTAAATTTCTTTTTCTTGTTTTATTTAGGTAGCTAACTAGCTAACTTTTTAACACTAACACCCTGAACAGGGCAACAATTGAATATGAATTGTTGGTTTAGTGTTGAAGGAAGGTCCACACACCCTTGTTTTCAACAAGAAAGAAAACAAGTCATGCCAGTGTTGTGAAACACTATCTTAAGGATAAGCTCTGGAACAGAAACGGCACAGCTCTTGCTAAGTGCTAAAAAATTGCATTTGCAATTTTTGGCACGCCGGAAATCTTTGATTTCCGAGCGCTATGAAATATGCATTGAGCTCTGAAGCAAGATGCTTCAAAACCTTTAGTTTTGGGCACACTGGAAATCTTTGATTTCCGAGTGGATTTGATGAAACGGCTATCTTGGCTGGTGCAAGTCCATGAGACGCTTAGTCAGATGTTAGCATGTTTGTTTCTTTCAAAAAAAAGAAAGACAAACAACAAAAAGTGGCCTATTGTTAGTTACCTTTTAAAATTTAAAAGTGAAAATGATAAAAAAGAAAAATGGCTGAACAATTAAGAGTTCCTGCATCAAGCGGAGGCTTAGTAAGGTATTTTGAAGAATATAAAAGCAGGCTTCAGATAAAACCAGAAGTAGTTGTTTTAATTATTATTATAGTGATAGCCTTTGAAATTCTTCTAAGAGTTTTCTAATTTCTATTTCTAATTATTTTAATTAATTATTTGATTTAAATTGAATTTTATTTTGTTATTTTAAAATAAAAAATAATGAAAAAATTTTTATAGCTTAATATCTTAATATTTAATCATGAATTTAGATCCAGTAAGCTTGAGTTCAGGCTCATCAGATTTTGATGAAATGCTTAAGAAAGCAGGGCGCTCTCTCAGAATAGCTGACCACATGGTTTATATTACTTATCCTTTAATAAAAGAAAGCAATTTACTTAAAAAAGTGCTTGAACAGCTCAGTGATGTTGCAGGCATAATAATTAAAACAATTTTAAACTATGAATATCTTTACAAAAGAATTCAGCTGAGTAAAGATGAAAAACTAAACTGGGAAGCTTTTAAGCAAAAATGTGCCCCAAGATTTGACATAACACTTTCTGAAATAGAAAAACTAAATGACTTGTTTGTGTTAGCAGAAAAACATAAGGGAAGTTCTTTTGAATTTATACGTAAAAACAAGTTGGTGATTATGTCAAATAATTTAAGAACAGAATCAATTGGTTTGGATAAGTTAAAACAAAATTTAATTTTTCTAAAAACAATTTTGCAAAAAACCAAGGAAAAAATTGAAAATAAAACATAAAAAAGATAAGAAAAGATAAAAAAAAAAGAAAAGAAGAAAAAATAAGAAAAATTTTCACAATTTGAAATTTTAAAGTAGTTACTAAAAAAATCGATAGGTATAAATAAATTGTTTTTTTAAATAAAAAGGAAATAGCAAGCATAAACAAGCAGGCAAGCAATAAAAGAAAAGAGGAAAATTTTTCTGATGTTAAATGAAATTGAAAAAGAAAAGAAAATAGCGCAACATCTTTTTTATGTTAGCTTAAAGTACACAAAAACAGGTGATGTTATTCTTAATTTAATAACAAGATGGGAAAAAATGATTGATAATTGCATTGAGCTATTACTTAGAAAAGCAAAAAGATCTAAGAAAATAAAAGTAATTCCAACTGCACCCAAGGCAAGGGAAATTATAGTCAGGGAAATTTATAAAGACGAACTTGTGAGCAAGGTTATGGACCTTTATGCTTTATTTAGACGTATTCCTAATCTTGAAATAATCAGAGAGCATGAATTCAGGAAGAATATTGCAGTAAGAATAATAAATTCAGGGAAAGAAACAGTGATAAACATGGATAAACTTAAAGAATGGAATGCGCTTCTTGAAGATTTTATTAAATACATCAGACATATGGCAAAGTAAAAATCAAGCAAAAATAAAAAAGGGCAAAAGATATACAAAAAATATAAGATGGCAAATGTAATTGCGATCGCTTCTGGAAAAGGAGGAGTTGGCAAGACAGTTACTGCTATAAACATTGCAGCTGCTTTAAATAAAAAAGGGAAAAAAGTTATAATTGTGGATGGAAATTTAACAACACCTCATGTAGCTTTGCACTTTGGCTCTCCTGTTATTCCAATAACTTTAAATCATGTGCTGCAAAACAAACATGACATTAAAAAAGCAATATACAGGCATCATTCTGGCATAAAAATTGTGCCAGCATCCCTCTCTTTAAATCAGCTTAAAGGAATAAAACTTGAAAATTTTAAAAAAGCAATTAAAAAATTAAAAAAATTTGCTGATATAATAATTATTGATTCTTGCCCTGGTTTAAATTATGAAGTTATGACAATATTATCCTCATTAGAATCAGATAATAATGATCAGGTTCTGGTTGTAACAGCCCCAAACATACTATCTGTAACAGATGCATTAAAAACAATACAACTTGCTGAAAAATTAAATAAAAATGTTATGGGAATAGCTATTACAAGATTAAAGCATGATAACAAAGAACTTTCAATAAAAAACATTTCAAAAATAATTGAAAAACCAATCCTTGCAAAAGTTCCTGAAGATGATGCTGTAAGGGAAAGTTTAGCATTAAGAGATGCTGTTATACACACACATCCAAAAAGCAAAGCAGCTAAGGCTTATGAAAAGCTAGCTGAAAAAATCATTGGAATTGGAACAGAAGAAAAAGAACTTGAAGAGCAAGAATTTTAGAAAATTAGAAAAGATTTATAAATTAATTTTTCTTCTTAATTTTATGGAAATGAAAATAAGCACATGGAGGTTTTTTCATCACTAGAATTTTTTCTAGCTGTGCTTATATCTTTGATTATACTTCTTTATCTCAAAAGATTTTTAATGCCAAAATTCTTGAAAATAAATATGGTGGTAGTCGTATAACGGTTGGTATATTCGGCTGTGGCCCGGATGGACTGGGTTCGATTCCCAGCTATCACCCTTATAGAAAGGAGGTAATAAAGTAAAAAAATGGAAACTGTAAAAGGATTTTGTGATTTTTCAGGAGCTGAGGCATTGAAAAGAGAAAAAATCAAAGAAATTATTATTCAGAAGTTTAAAGATTATGGATTCATGCCAGCTGAAACTCCAATAATAGAATATGAAAAGTTTGTAAAATCAGATAGTCAAGATGAAGTTATAAGTGACATTTTCAAGCTTAAAGATAAAGGTAAAAGAAATTTAGCATTAAGATATGAATTTACATTTCAACTTAAAAGACTAGCAAAAAACAAAAAACTTCCTTTTAGAAGATATCAGATAGGGGGAGTATTTAGAGATGAACCAGTTTCTGCAACCCGCTTTCGACAAATTACCCAGTGTGATGTTGATGTTATAGGTTCTACAGTAAGAGATGAAACAGAGATCCTTAAACTTAGCTCAGAAATCTTAAAAAAATTAAAAATTAATGCAATAATTCTAATTAACAACAGAAAGCTATTAAATGAAATTCTAGAAGAACAAAAAATTAAAAATAAAGCTGAAGTTATCAAAGAGATTGATAAACTTGACAAGATTCCTGAATCTGAAGTTAAAAAAAATTTAAAAAAATATAATGCTCAAAACTTGTTAAATATTTTCAAGAAACCAGAGTCTTATTTTAAAAAATACAAAGCTTATAGAGAAATTGAAGCTCTAAAAAAATATTGTGGCTTTTATAAAGTAAAAGTCAAATTCTTGCCAAGTCTTGCTCGCGGTTTAGCATATTATAATGGAAGCATATTTGAAATAAAATCAAAAAAAATGAAAGAAACAATTATTTCAGGTGGCTCTTATCTTATAAATAAAATTCAATCAACAGGAATTTCTTTTGGTTTGGAGAGATTAAGTATTTTATCTGACATTAAAACAGATAATATTAAAGTTTTAATTATTTCAATAAATCAGGAAAAAGAAGCTATTAAAATCGCAGAACAATTAAGAAAAAAAAGCATTTCATGTATTATAATGGATAAAGTTTCTAAAGCTCTTGATTATGCAAACAAGCAAAAAATTTCTTTTGTGCTGTTTATTGGAAAAAAGGAATTAGAAAAAAAGAAAATTAAATTAAGAAACATGATAACAGGAAAAGAAAATTTACTAAATCTCAATAAAATAATTAAAATACTAAAAGCTAAGAAGTAAAATTAAGAAATAAGTAAAGAATAAGCTTTCTGTCTTTCTCTTTATCCCTTCTCATTACTCTTTTGTTCTTTTTTGTTTTATACTTTCACTAGTATTAATATTGATGCAATCAAAGTTAGTATTGGTCCTACTATAAAGCCAAATGGGGGTGTTATTAATGCAATAATACTAAACACAAGCAATACAATAGATGATGTTCTCGGGTTCTTGCGTAAAGTTCTTGTTGTAATTAACATCACAATACCACAAATTATATTTGGTAATGATGCTAAAGCACCTACCCCTCCTAAAAAGAAAGTCAATGTTGCAACAAAAAGAGCTGCAAGCACTCCTGCTACTAGTGTTATAATTGCACCTGTAATTGTAAGCAAATAAGCTGACTGTATTGTAGATACTGCTTTTGCTTTTACTACCTTTGCCTTAACTTTAGTTTTTACTTTTGTTTTTGCTCTCACCACTTTTTTCCTTTTTGCCATGTTTTTACGAAGATTTTTACATTTAAAAATCTTTTTAATGTGATACATTGGGGTATTAATAGATGTTGTAGTAAGAGTTTTAAAAGTTAATTTCTTAGAATTTCTATAATAATTATAAATTACAAAAATGGGAACTGGAGTACAAAATTTTGTTAAAAAATTCTTAGAATCAAAAGATTTATTGAATTTAAAAAAAAGGAAAATTAAAAACTAAAAAGTGGTAGCATAATTATATATATTTCAAAATATACATTTATATAAAAAAGATGAAAACATCCTAAAAAGAGGTAAAAATGGACAAGTCAATTAGGGTTGAAATGCCTATTAAACAAAATAGTATTGTTATTTCTAAATATAAAACTATTGGTGGATTGAAAAAAAAATATAAAAATTTGTTTTTTATTAAATATATCTTCTTAGACCCAAAAGACAATAAATTGAAGGGAGTAAACCCTCCAGAGGAGTTTCCATTAGTTGCTAATGCTTATTTGACTGTTGCAGGGAATTTTGATGAGATAATAAAGTTATCAAAAGAATTAACGAGTCCTGTGTAAATATCAGAATTTATTTAAAATGAATGTTGTTTTGATATTCCCCGTAACTAACAATTCTAAAAATATTCCATCAATCCTCTCTGAATTTAGAGGTAATATAGCTCCTAAACTTATAGTTCTTGGGGCAGAAAAAATAGAAATAAAATTTGCTGGAACAAATTATATTTTCGTGAGAACAAATCAGAGTTTAGAAGGACAACCAAAAGGGCAAGGAATTTTAGAATGTTTAAAAAATTATGCTTATCCCATAGATTATGTTATTATGTGTGATGGTTCTGGGGCAATACCTTATAATTATCTAATACCTATATTTCAAGAATTAGTGTCAGATCCCAATATACATTGTGTCCTAGCTAACAGGGGAAAAAATAAAGCTATTAATGAAATAAGATACCTCATTGAGGGATTTGAAGTTTTTATTCTTAAAAAATTCCATAATCATCAAAGAGAAATACCTGATGGGCAATGTGGTCTCTGGGGTTATAAAGCAGGTAAATTAAATATTAATGACAGCCAAAAAGAGATAAAATTGACTGCAAAATCTTATGAAATTGAGCTCGATTTATTGAGTGAAATCTTAGAAAAAAAGTTGGAATATTCGTTTGTAAATGTTCAATTACCTCTGAGAATTGTAAAAAGTTCATTTATATATAAGAATAACTTGACAAAAATGAAATTCCTTTTAGATAAGTATGAAAAACTAAAAGATTGCATTAGGAGTTATCTTAAAGAATTTGAAGAAGAAAATATAGATAATGTATCTAAAGAGAATGTTAAAGAAGAATGGGAAAAATATAAGAATGATTTATTTAAATTGATTAAATAATTTTTTTTAGCTAAATAACCTCTTACTAACTTACCACTGCATTAACACAAAAAGAAGATTTTTAAATAACGTTTCTTATATTATAAACATCATATTATGAAAAACATTATAAATATGAAAAAAAGAAATAAAAACAAAAAAGGACAGATTACACTTTTTATTATTATTGCAGTTGTCATAGTTGCTGTCATTTTGTTAATTATTTTTTTACAAAAAATTCCAAAAAAAGAGCTTCTTGAAGCTGATGTTGCAAAAATAAAAAGTTATCTTAGTGATTGTCTTGAATTAAAAACAAAGGAAAGCATTCTTGTCATTGCAAAACAAGGCAGCTATTATATTATGCCAGATGAATCAATTGAGTTTTTAACTGAAAGTGTTCCTTATTATTGGCTTGAAAACAAAAGTCTTGTGCCTTCAATTGAAACAGTTGAGCAAGAATTAGCATCTTATATTAAAGAAAGTTTTTCAGAGTGCATAACAGATATACCTTATATAACTGGGCTAGAGGAATATGAATCTAATTTTTCAACAGAGAGTTGTTCTGCTGAAGTTGAAATTGCTGAACAGCTTGTAAAAATAACTATTTATTGTCCTGTTACAATAAAAAAAATAGATGTTTCTTCAATAATATCAGACTTTGATACAGAAATAGAATGTGGCTTTAAAAAACTTTATAGTGTTTCAAGCCAAATTGTAAATGATTATGCTGAAAATCCAGGCTATCTTTGTTTAAGTTGTTTAGATGATTTAATAATCAATCATAATGTCACAATCGGAGTAAACACAATTTCAATAGAAGAAATTGAAGATATAGCAGTACTTGAAGAAAATTATATTTTTATAGTTACTGATAAAAATTTATTTAATGGCAAAAATCTTAGCTGGCAATTTATTTTAAAAAAATAAAAAATGAAAAAAATTTTATTATCCATGTTTATAACTTTGACACTTTTGATATTCATCGTCTTATTAATTTCTAGTTCTTTAATAAATAGCCAGACACAAGAAGAAAAAGTTTATGCTAAGATATCCAAAGATTGTGCTTTAGAATTTGTTGAAAGACAACCAGATGGCATGTATGCATTTTGTAGTGGTCGTCGTGAATTTTGTTCTCAAATAACAAGATTGAAATATAAAATTATTAAATCAGTATCAGATGATGACATAGATATTTTTAGTGAAAAATATGCTAAAGAGATCATCAAAACCTATAATCAAATTTATAGAGCATTAAGATTTGGACTTCAAATTAAAAATGAAATTAATCTTAGTGAAGAAGGAAAAATACTTGGTGGCTTGATGACAGGCACAATTAGTAAAGCTACATATGTTTTTTCTAATATAAAAGGCATTGTAAGAGTAGATAAATACCACAATATTATTTTTGAACCAGGAACTAGTTGTATTCTTGATGATAAATCTTTTTTATGCTTATAGCGAAACAAAGCTTAAAGTTAGTGAAGATGATATTTGGGCCCAAGGCAACTTTAAATTTGGAGAAATTGAATTGACTTTTGAGGGATTTAGTTCTTTGTTTTGTAAAGGAGATTCATATGCATGTACAGAAACAATAGAAGAAAAACCAGAAGAACCTCCTAAAACAAGAACAAAAGTAAAAGCAAAAGAAAAGATTGAAGTAATAACACCAAATGGTGCTAAAATTACTGTTGAAGAAGGAGATATTATTTATGAAATAGAAACATATGGAGAGAGTTGGATAAAAAGTGGCAGTAAAGGAGAAAAAAAGATTATCGAATATGGCTATGAAAAAACAACTGAAATTGATATTATTAAAGGTAAAGTTTTCTACAAAGTCTCAAAACCAATAGGACCACCTAAACCCTCAGAAATAGAAGTTAGAACAACAAATGTAAAAGTTGGAAAGAATGAGTATAAAGCTGAAACTCCAGCAGGAAAAAATCGAGAAGAAAAAGAAAAAGAATTAGAGGAACTTGGAAAGAAATTTAAGGAATATGACAATAAAAAATACAAAAAATATCTAAGAGAATATAACAACCTAAGAAAAGAATATAAGGACTCTGAGGAAAAACTTAATGAGTATGAAAGACTATCTGTCAAAGAAGCAAGAAAGCTGGAAGAATTAGAAACGAAATATGATGAAATAAAAAAAGTTTTTGAAGAATTTAAGGAAGATCGTCTAGACTGGTATGAGATATATCAAATTAAGTTAGAAATTAATAAACTAAAAAAAGAACTTGGAGTAAAGATTAGTTCATTAACAACAGATTTATTAATTTATTTTATTTAAATAGAAGCTTTTGATCTAAAGAATTTAGGAATGTATTGTAGTTTCTCATATTCTGTTATTAATCTATTTTGATCTAAGTCACTGGCAATTGCTTAAGATAATCTCTAACATGATTTGGAAGTTCAAATACTTCTTCTTTAGTTTCTAATTTTTCTTTAAGTTTTTCCTTTGCAAATTCCCACAATTCATCTGATGTAATAAATTGTTTAAATTCTTTTTTATCTACTTCTTTGGCAAATTTTATTAATTTAACATTTAAGTTATCTTTTAATGAAACATCATCTAATGAAAATACAAAAGCACAAGGATAATAATTCATAGTTGTATTTCCTTGAATTTCTATAGGTTTATTAAAACAGCAATTTTTTTCTGGTATATCCAAAAGATAAGCAATTAGGGCTGGTTCAAAATTATCTTCAGATGTTTCAAGCCAATATATATGATTGAGTACAGGGGCAAGTGCAAATATATTTGAATTATTTTTTTCTGCATACTCTCTAAAGTCTTTCATTACATGCCAAGTCCTATCTTTGAATACATTTCCCTCAAAAGAATCAAAATCTTTAAAAGAATTAAATGGATTATAAAAAAAACTTATTAAAGACGCTATACTAATAGGCAGGGCAATATTTTTTAAGTTTTTTGCTGATTTTTTTACTAAACTAACTAATTTATTTTTCATTTTTCCTTAGCCTTTTAAAATGAATTAACAAAAAATAAGAGTATAGCAAATATATAAACTTTTTGTTTTATAGTTATGAGAAAGTAGTAATAAATAAAGTAAAATCTGATTTATAAATTTATTTTTTATTCTTATTTTAACTTGATAACCTTTTTTACAGGCAAATATGATTCTTTTGGCTTCAAGAAATAAACTCCAGAATTAAGGTTTTTTAAATTTATTTTTCCTCTTTCAACTTTTTTTGTTCCGCAATGTCTGCCACTTAAATCATAAACATCAATCTCATTTTTAAAACCAATAACATGTAAATAATCTCGAGTAGGATTTGGATATGCTCTGAATTGTGGCTCTAACTCTAATTTTTTTTCTATATTCTCATTGATACCAACAGGAGTAACATTAAAACCATGCTAATTATCAGGATTAGGACCTGGCCAATATGCTTTATTTGAATTGTTTGAAGCATCTGTTGCTTTAATTTTATAATTTACAGAATCTCCAGCACTTGCACTTGAATCAGCTAATACTGTAAAATAAAATGTATCAGATTTAATTGAATCAGCCCTAACAATAGTACTATCACTATTATTTAACTTCCATGAAAGTCTTGTCTTGGTTGTGTCAATTCCACTTGCATCTGTAATATAAGCAGAAACAGGATATGGTCCTGTAAAGTTTGTGTCAGGCCATGTTGTTACATCTGAAATGCTTGGCTGTGTTTGATCATTAATGATTTTTTCAAGAGGAAACCACATAGTATCAGCTACTTTCATTGCATCAAGCCAAGTTGTATCTATTGTAAAAGGAATTAAGGTTCGCCAAGTTGTATCACTAACTGTTTTTTCTAAAGAGATATAAACAGAATCATCATGTCTTGCAACACTATCTTGCTCTTCAAAATTAAAGCAAGAACGCCAATAATGATTCAAAGGCCAAACATAACCTGTATCGACTTGTGTTGTACATTTTTGTTCTGGATTTTTAGCAAGCCAATAAATTCCATTAATAGGATTTGGTAATCCAGAAGTATCTTGTATCCAACCTTGAGAAAAGGGGGCTCCTAAACTAACAGTAAAGGCCTTACTTAACTTATCAGGATCATTAAGAGTGATTTCTAAATTATAATTTGTTCCAGCAAGAAACATCAAATCAGAAGTATAAGTTTTTCCAAGAGTATCTTTATATGCATGAACAAAAAGAGTATCACCAGGTGATGCTGGAAGAATAAAATTTGATTCAAATTCTAAATATCTTCCATTTTCATCTGTTGTTGTAAATAAAGTATCTTTAGAACCTTTTGGTTTTCTATAAATTTTTACAGGACAATTTTTTCCAGAAACTTCATCATAAGAATCATGAACAAAACCACGAATATCTGTTTTTGCTGTATTCCATAATAAAAAAGTTCCAAGCAATCCATAAATGAATTTTTTAAATCCCATAAAAAATAAGAGGGAATATGATATTTAAATCTTTCGTTTTTCACTACTCCTTAGTTATATTTGTTGCCAAGTTGCATCTCTTTGAACAATTAACTTGTAAATTTTTCCAGGTGCAATATCAAAGTCAGGAGCTCCATAAGCAATTTCTTCACAAGTTTCGCCTGTTCCTGCTCCAATGTCTTGTTGTTGTGTTGGATCCCACTCACGAATTGTTTTGCCTTGATCTAAAACTAAATTTCCATTTTTATCTCTTATATCACAAAGCTGACTTGCCTTTTTTATTGTTGTGTCAAAAGGCAACACAATATAATTTTCACTAAATGTTCCTGGAACATGTTTAAACTCAAAACTCACAGGCTCAGGTACTTTTCCAACCCATGTCACATCCAGTTCATCCATCTCATATGTAAAAGAAATAAAATAAGGCCTGCCTCTTTCTGTTGGAAAGCCTCCTATAACAACATATTTATTATTTTCATCTTTTCCATAAGCTATTCCATAATATTCTTGCTCACCTGGATTCCAGTATGAAGCATAATCATTACAACCTCCATAATCAGCTAATATATAATAAGGATTTTCTTCCCACATATTAACAACCCAGTTTATGCTTGTGTTTCTTTGTGCAGTTGCTTTTGGCTTCTTTAGTTCTTGTGTGAACTTTACAAATATATCAGACTCTTGATCACATAGCAAAGCTGTTTCATTTGCTTCACACTGACCATATTTTATTAGTTCTCCTGGCTCTCTTGGCTCTTCCCTTGTTACACAAGCACCTTCTTCACAAACCTTTCCTTCTTTACTGCAATCATATTCAGTAGACATACAAAAGTCTCCAGAACAATAAAATTCTCTTAAAGTATCATCAAGACAAAAATCATCTGCTACTATCTCACTATCAGAGCATGTCCCTTTTATATAAGGATAATTGCCGCCGTCAGTTTCAGAACAAACATCTCCATTCTTTGGGATATCATTTTTTTCTTCTCGAACAATTGCTAATGAAAGGATTTTGTTCTGATTATAATATTTGGATGATTCTGATGAAAATACAGTTTCCTTTGGACGAGGAGCAATACCACAATCTCCAGGACAATTTTCAATTGTTTCACCAAGTTCAGGCTCGCAAATATTATTATTATTACATACTGCAATACAAGCACCCTCTTGACAAACCTTTCCTTCTATACTGCAATCATATTCAACAAATTTGCATATTTCACTGCACAAAATATCAAAATCAGCAAAATCTGGAAATATACACTCTTTACTACAATACCATTCTTTTAATGTGATATCATTAATACAGGAATCTAGTGATACTGCATCACCAAAACTACATGTACCTT
>JAUXAK010000032.1 GCA_030619955.1 archaeon
TCTTCTTTTTTCTGGAGCTTTGTTTTTATCTTTTTCTGCAATTTTAGCATATTTATCATAAATTTCTGTGTCTGATGTAACAAAATAATCTTTAGTTCTATGATCTTCTACTGCTTGTTCAGCCATTTTCAATTTTCTTACTAAAGGAGAAATCATTGCTAAGATAACAGGAGATTCTTTAGCATGAATTAGTGCATGACAAGTTCTTGTTCCATCTTTTGAACCACCATGTAATCTCATATAAGATGCATCTCTTACACTAATAGGATATTTTGCACCTGCTTCTCTTAAAGTTATTAGTTGGTTATAAAAATTTGAATAATATTCCCCAACTTTTCCAAGTCCTTCTATTTCTTGAATATTCAGTTTTGTCATTTTATCTATCTTTCATAAGAAAAAGAGATTTTTAAACTTTTCTATTTGTTACTATTATTAAGTCAAATCAACTCAGCTACAATCTTAGCTCCTAACTTAACTGTTAAATTATTTATATCTTTATTTGGATTAATTTCTGCAATATCTGCTGCTTTTAAATTTTTTAACAAAGTAAGATGTTGTAAAAGGTAAACAAACTCACGGCTTGTCAGTCCTGCTGGTTCAGTATAGCTAGTTCCTGGTGCAAACGCAGGATCAATAGCATCTATATCAATACTTAAGTATAAAGAGGAAAATTTTCTTGCTGATTCCATTATTAAATCACAAGTTTCCTTAAAATCAGAAAAAAGCTCTTTCATGAAAAAGCAGTTTATTCCTTTTTCTTTTAAAAATTTTAATTCTTCAGGATCAAGATTTCTAAGGGCAATAAGAATAATATTTTTTACATCAAAACCTTGCTCAACTAAAGCTCTAATCCATTCTTCGTGAGTTGGTTCTTTCATTGGTTTCATACAATCAGCATGAGCATCAAATACAATAAGGCCAGGATTTTTATTTATAGACTTAAAAGCTTTAACTAGGGGAAAGGAAATTGAATGATCTCCGCCAAGAAATAAAACAAAATCATTTTCTTTTTTTTCTAAAAATTCTCTAGCTTTGTTAAAAATATTTTTATTTGTTTCTTCAATATTTTTATTATTAATCTGAATTTCTCTTGTTTTTATTTCATCTGTTTTAATTTCTTTTCTTTGTTCATTTGAATAAATTTCTTTTAATGCCTGAATTATAGCATTTGGCGCTTTTTCACAACCATTTGTTTTACCAAGCCCATTTATTGCTGGAACCTTAACAACTAACATTTTTATTTTTATATTATTTTTTATTTTGGAACAAGAATTGCTGTGCTGTAGCCTTTTATTTTTGCTAATCTTTTTAAATCTTCAAGTTTAACATCATAAATTTTTTCAGGATAATCATAAAAATCTTCTGCCCTTGTTGCCATTTCCTGCAGAATTAAATTTATCGCAACCCCCTCACAAGATTCTGTATCAATCTCCCAATTACCTACTTTTTGTTCTTTTGCTTCTTCCAAGTCCCTTGCCTTGACTCTTGACATGTTTTTAATTTCTTTAAGCACTATCTCTTTGACTTTCTTTATATTTTTCTTTTCTATTCCAGCATAAACTATACTATATCCATAGCTCTTTTCTTGTCTAAGAAAACTTTTAATTGCATAAGCCAAGCCTCTTTTTTCTCTGACTTCTTGAAATAAAACAGAAGACATCCCTTCTCCAATAATTGCATTAAAAACCTCGCTTGCATGTCTCATTTTATCAGAAAAAGAAGGCGCATGAAAACCTAATGTAAAATGTGTTTGATCTATGCTTTGTCTTTTTTCCACTAAATGCTTGTTTATTTTTGATATTTTTATTTTTGGAAGCATCTTAAGATTAGGTTTTCCAAAATATTTTTTAGAAAGATTATCAATTTCTTTTAAATTAGCATTTCCAACAATTGAAATAATTAAATTTTCAGGGTTATAGTACTTATGCCAGTTTACAAAATCTGGTTTTTTTAACTTAGCTATTGTTTCTTTAAGCCCAATAACAGGCATGCTAAATGGCTTGCTATATAAAAGCTCCTTGATTTTATCAAATAAATATCGTCTTGGTAAATCATGGTAAAGATCCACCTCAGATAAAATAACATTTCTTTCTTTTTCTATATCTTTTTGACTTAATTTAGGATTAGTCACTAAATCAAAAATAATATTTGCACCAATATCAAAGTATTTTGATGGAAGCTTTGTCCAAAAACCTGTAATTTCATCATCAGTAAATGCATTCAGGATGCCGCCAACTTTTTCTATTGAAGAAGAAATTTCTTTTGTTGTTCTTGTTTTTGTTCCTTTAAAGACAATATGCTCGAAAAAATGAGCAATGCCTTTTTTCTTTACAAGCTCATAAGCTGATCCTGCTCTTGTTGCAGTTATTATTGTTACAATAGGCAAATCTCTTTTTTCAAATAAAATTGTTAAGCCATTTTTTTGCTTGATTTTATAAAATTCAGCCATTTTGTTTTGATTTTTTTGGACTTTTTTTGATTTTGCTTTTAAAATAGTTAATAAAAAGGTTATTTATTAGTATCATAAACTATTTAAATTTTAATATATACCCATAAATTAGGTTTTCGACTTTCGGGGGGAGACAATGATTTTTTCATTGTCTTCTTTCTCATTCTTACTTCTTTTTTACTTTTTTGTTTTTATCTTTTAATTTAACTTTTTTTATAATTAAAAAATGTCTGTAAGGGCCTTGGCTTTTAATATTAGTAACAAGTTCTATTTCTTTTTTAAAAAGAGGCATATCTAAAACAGTAGTTTCAAAATCACCACCTTCTGCTGTTAATTCAAAACCATATTTTTTACTATAATTAAGAAGCTTGTTTAACATTTTATTATCAATTTCTTTTCCTAAAATTTCTTTATCAAGACCTTCACAGCAAATCTTTATTAAGATGACTTTAAATCTATTTTTTAGTGCTTCTTTCCAGAGCTTTTCTCCATTCATTTCCCATAAAGGATTAATAACTTTTAACTTGAATTTTTTTGCAGCTTTTTCAATTCTCTTTTTTTGATAAATTGAAGCAACCCCTCCTGTAATTATGCAATCAACTTTCTCTTTAACTTGCTTTAGTTTCTTTAGTAGTTTTTCTAAATCCTGAACTTCTTTTTCTTTTTGTGTTATGCTTTTCTGGACAATTAATGGAATTTCCAAAGATTTAGCTTGTGCTTTAATTAAAGATAAAGAAGGCTTATGAAACATATATGAGTCATAACCACTTGGAAGAATTGTTAAAAGATATTTTATTTTATATTGTTTTTTTGCTTTTAAAAGAGCTAGGCATGAATCCTTGCCTCCTGTAAAAAGAACAGCTGCTAATTTCATTTTTATGTTTTTTACTTATTTTTTATATTTTTGCTTTGTTTTGATTTGATTTAATTAAAAATATATTGTTTAATTAGTTTATTATTTTTTTATTTCTTGTTACTTCCCATAAATAGTATGTTTTGGCTGTTTGGAACACAAAATATAGTACTGCCTTAAAATTTATCGTTGATAAAACTGCTTTTTTATTTGAAAAACATTTTTTCCGAAGAGAAAAGTTTAAAAACTAATTTTAATTTTTAAAATCAGCATAAATTACTAAAAAACATAAATTGTAAAAAAGAAAAACAAAGAAAATGACATTTACAGCAGGCGGTTGCCGTGATTTGCGCCACCATATGAATAATCCGAAAGTCATAGAAGCTTTTGGCAAGCTTATAAGTGGAAGGTCTGGTTATATGCCTATAATTGAAAAAAGGCAAGAACAATTAATTTGTTCTGACTGCAAACATGCTCTTATAGGGGATGAAAAGTTTTGTCCAGAATGCGGCGCCAAAGTTGAGAAAAAATAAATAAAAAGTAAAAGAAACTACAAGAAATCTTTACCTAATTCTTTTAACATATCTCTATTTTTGTTAAAGTATGTTCTGACTTTAGAAAACATCTTTATTAATTCTTCAGCAAGATATTTTTTAATATCTAAAGGATGAATACTCTTATTTATGAATTCTTTTTTAAATTTATCAAAATTATCAAAAATAATATCTCCTCCAAATTTCTTTGCTCTCTCAATTTTGACCTTATTTTTAATAGGAAAAATAATATGTTGATATAGTTGTATTATTGGATTATCTTTTATAATTCCTGCAGGACAATAAGCATTATTGATTTTTTTTCTAATAGTTTCTTCAGAATCATAAACTTTAATGCTTGTTCCTGGCTCTATTGCTGACATTTTTGTTCCAGGACCTTTTAAAGAAACAATAAGAGGAGTCATAATCTCGACCCTTGACTTATAACTTATTTTAGGAAGATATTCTCTAGCCATAGCAAAAATATGCCTCTGATCTACACCCCCTAGTTGAATATCTACATTAAGATATTGTTCATCAAGAGCTTGAAAAATAGGATAAATTAACTCTGAAACTTTAGGATTTTTCATTCTTGTAACTTCTGAAGTAGCTCTTGTTGCTCTAGAAACTGTTAAAATCGTGGACATTTTTAAAGCATCATAAACATAATCTTTTTCTCTTTGAAAACTTGAACCATTAATAAATTTGGGTTTTGTTTTCCAGGGAAATCCTAATTCAAAACAAATTTTATAGTATTTTGCCCTTTTATCCATTTCTTCCCAAGAACATTTTAAGTCATCAAGTACTGCATGAATATCTGCAATAAGAATAATGTTTTTTATACCTGCTTTCTCAAAGTCAAGCATTTTTATAAGAGGAATAAAATAACCCATATGAAAAGGCCCGGTAGTTGCTGCACCAAGATAAGCAACAGGATTTTTCTTTTTTTTAAGCAAACTTTTAAGATCTTTATCTGTTAAGATTTCTGCTGTATTTCTCTCCACAAGATCAAACCTCTTTTGAATATCCATAATATTATCAAGCCAGGGGCTTTATTAAATTTTTCGAAATAAAATAAAAAATTAAAAAGAACTAAGAAAAAATACTTTTAACAAGTTTTCTTTTTCCTTTCTTGGGAGAATAAATTATCTCACCACTAGGTAATTCTACTGAAACAAACAAATCTTTAATTTTATTTTCTAGAATGCTTTTATCAATTTTTTGCAAACCAGCTTCGCTGGTTTTCTCCAACACCCCAAACGTCCCAGTGCCATTATTGAGGACCCTACCGTTGCCAACAAGAACAGACCCGTCGTAGGCACCCCCTAACCACAAATAATTAATAATAGTTCCTTTTTGATTATCAACAAATTTTTTATTAATTAAATAAAAATTAATTCCCCAAGATCTTGCAAACCTATCAAAATATTCATTCATTGTATCTTTAAAAAAAGATTGTGCAGTTTCATCTCCTTTTTGAATAGTGAAATTCTGTTTTGATGGAAGAAATATTGCCCTTCTTTTTTTTGGAGCTTTGTTTTTATCTTTTTCTGCGATTTCAGCATATTTATCATAAATTTTTGTATCTGGTGTAACAAAATAATCTCCATTTCTATGAGCTTCTACTGCTTGTTTAGCCATTCCTAATTTTCTTACTAAGGGAGAAATCATTGCTAAGATAACAAGGGATTTTTTAGCATGAATTGGCGCATGACAAGTTCTTGTTCCATCTTTTGAACCACCATGTAATCTCATATAAGATGCATCTCTTACACTAATAGGATATTTTGCACCTGCTTCTCTTAAAATCTTTATTTGATCAAGAAAATTTGAATAGCCTTTTCCAACTTTCCCAAGTCCTTTTATATCTTGAATATCCAGTTTTGCCATTTTATTTGTCTTTTACAAGAAAAAGGTATTTATAAAACTTTTGTTTGTAGCTACTTAAGAAAGAGAACAAATCAAAAATAAATATTAAATTTTCTTTTACAGTTTGTAGTCACAAAACGCAAACTTTTTAGAAAATCAAAACACCATAAAAATTAAAAAATATAAACTTCTTTAAAAAAGAATGAAAACCAAATCTTTGCTAAAGCTTTCTTTGATAACTGCGCTAATTGGAACTTTTTTTATTGTTATTCTTGCAGATAATCTTGAGCCTCAAGTGATTCA
>JAUXAK010000011.1 GCA_030619955.1 archaeon
CTTAATCTTGCCTACTATCTTCTGTGTTTTTCTGTTTATTAGATTATTATCTTTTGAAATTAAAATTGGTTCTAATTTTGAATCTCCTGGACCTGGAAGTGATATTGGAACTTTTTTCTTTAGATTATCTACTGTATAAGCAAATCCTTCCCTAGGATCTTTAAGTTCAATATAACCATCTTCAAAAACTTTTTGCATAAATTCTGCAGTAGATCCAACAGAAAGATTAAAATTATTAAGATACCCTTCTTTTTCTTTTACATATATAAACTCAAGTATGTCCGGATGATCAACTTTTAAAACACCCATGTTAGCACCTCTTCTTTTGCTGCCTTGTTTAATTTGTTGAGTCGCGCCATTATAAATCATAAAAAAAGAGAGTGTTCCAGGAGAAGTTGCTTCAGTAGAAGAAATATAAGAGCCATTTGGCCTTAATCTAGAAAAAGAAAAACCTGTTCCACCACCACTTTTATGAACAATTGCCTTGTGTTTCATAGTTTCAAATATTCCTTCTATAGAATCTTCAATTGGCAATACAAAACAAGCACTAAGTTGCTGTAATGTCTGACCTGCATTCATTAAAGTAGGTGAATTAGGTAAAAAATAAAACTGAGACATCATTTCATAAAATTTTTTTGCTGTTTTTTTAATTTCAGTATCAGAAGCACCATCATCCCGGTCTGCTAATGCAATATCATAAGCAACTCTGTTAAACATGTCATCAGCTGTTTCAATAATCTGGTCTTTTTCTTTTTTCAAATATCTCTTTTCAAGAACTTTAATAGAAGCACCAGTTAAATCCAACTTATCTTCAAGTCCATTACTGTATTTTGCCATTTTTTATTTTTCTTTTATTTGTTTTATTTTTTCTTTATATTTTTGTTCTATTAAACGCTCTAACTTTGTTGGAATTACAGTATATCTAACTAGATCAGGATATTCTACATAATTTAATATGCATCCATATTTTTTTATTTCTTTCTTTTTTTATTTTTACAGTTCTTTTATTGTTTTTTTAAAATCACTTATATCTTCAAATTCCCGATAAACAGATGCAAATCTAATGTAAGCTATTTTATCAATTTTCTTTAGTTTTTTCATAACAAGCTCGCCAAGAATTCTAGCAGGAACCTCTTTATTCATGCTCTTAATCCTTGCCTCAATTTCATTCACCAGTTTTTCAATTTTTTCCTGGCTTATTGGCCTTTTTTCACAAGCTTTTATCATCCCAATCATAAGCTTTTCCCTGTTAAATGGCTCTCTTCTATTATCTTTTTTAACTATAACAAGATTTCGTGCCTCTATTCTTTCGTAAGTTGTAAACCTTTTTTTGCATTTAAGATTTAAACACTCACGTCTTCTTCTAGTGATTCCTTCTTTGCTTTCTCTCTTATCAAGAACTTTTGTATTGCCAGAGCAGTATGGACATTTCATTTTAAATATTTATTATGCATTAGGTAACATACCATATCTTGTGCCTCCTTTTTAAAATATAACAACATATTGTGTTATTGGTTTATAAATTTTATTGTTTTATTTTATATTATTTTAGAAGTGATATTATCAGTGAGGTAATTATTCATGTTTATTTTATTTATATTATTATTTTTATACTATCAAACTATTATTCCTTTAAAATAAAATTCAATTAAAATAAAAATTATGTAAAATAAGAGGAGGGCAATTCCTTCCACAACATAGAGTTTTGAACCGCTTTTCAAGAAAGTTGCAAATAAAAATGTGAGAAAAACCATAAATAAAGCAGAGATAAAGAAAAGCATAAAGTTTGCAGTTATAGGCCATATTATGGCAGTAACACCAAGAACAAGAGTTGAATTTATAGCAACACTTCCAAGTAAATTACCAAGAGCCATTTCTCCATGACCAAGCTGAGCTGCTCTTGATTGAAATGCAAGCTCTGGAATTGATGTGCCTAATGCTATTAAAAACAAACCAATTATAATAGGGGGTAATGCAAAATCAACTGAAAGCAATGTTGCATATTTAACAATATACCTTGCACTAAGAAAAAGCAAAACCAAAAAAGCAACAAACAATGCTGAATAAATAACAATTTCAGAACGTTTAACTTTTTCTTCTAGAACTAAAGGTTTCTTAAATTTCTTTCTTCTTTTTAAAATGCGCAAAGAATAAAGAAAAAAAACCGCAAGCAGGATTATACCATCAATCCTGCTTATTGAATTGCCTATAAAGAAAAGTATTAAAGGCAATATTACTATTGGTATTAAAAAGAAAGCATCTTTTTCAATTTTTTTAGTCTTGATTTTTATACCTTTTGCAATTAAAATCATAATGCCTCCGACAAGTGCTATGTTAGCAATGTTTGAACCAATAACATTTCCTAATGAAAGTGCAGTATTTCTAGCTAAAGCAGAACTAATACCAACAAACAGCTCTGGTATTGTTGTGGCTAAAGACATTAAAATAAAAGCAATAACATACTCGCTTACATGTAAAAAATGGGATATTTTTATTAGACTTTTTATAAGAATTGTGCTAGTTATTACAAGAACTGCACAAGACAAAATAAAAAATAACAAATTAAGCCATAACATTTTTTCTTTCTATTTTAATCCTTTTTTATTTTTTTATCACATAAATGAGATTTTTGCCTTTGTGTTTTGCTTTGTATAATGCGAGATCAGCTTGATTTAACATATGTTTTATTCCTTTTTTTGTTAACTGTGAAATTCCCATAGAAACTGTTACATGTTCAAAACCAGGTTTAAGTTTTTTCTTTGTTGCTTTTATTCTTGCTATTATAATTTTTCTTCTTACTCTTTCAGAGACTTCTTTTGCTTTCTTAAGAACTGTATTTGGCATTACTATTATAAACTCTTCACCTCCAAATCTTGCCAAAAAATCTTCAGCTCTTATATTTTTTTGAATTATTTGTGTTACTTTTCTTAAAGCAATATCTCCTTGTAAATGGCCATACTTATCATTGTATTCTTTAAAGTCATCTATATCAAGCATCACTATACATAAAGGAAATTTATATCTCATAGCTCTTTTCATTTCTCTTATTAGAATCTCATCAAGAATACGTCTGTTTAGAACTCCAGTTAAATGATCTCTTGTTGCAAATAAATAAAGTTTATTAAAAAATTTATCTATTGTTTCAGTTCTTGGTTTTACTTTTTCAACTTCAGTTTTAAATTTTTTAGTTAAATATTCAAGTTCTGTATATTTTTTTTCTATTTGTTTCTTCTTTTTTTTCATCTTTTCTTTTGTTTCCAATGAGGTTTGAATCTTACTTGAGTTGTGTAAATACTTTTAACACCATTCCATTCTTTCCAAATAAAATTATAATCGATTGCTGTAACAAGTTTTAATTTAAAATTTAATTTTTTTCGTTTTTTAATTTCTATGTACATTGGCTTATTTCCTCCTTTTTGTCCTCTTCTTTTCCAAACTACTTTTACACCTTTTATCCTTTTACAATAATCCCAAAAATTTATTTCTTTTCCTTTATCCCAAACTTCCCAATAAGGAAGATAATAAAAAGGTTCTCCTTTTTTGCCTGGTTTTTTATTTTTATAATCATGATATTTTTCAAAACTTGGTGCAATTCTTACAATTCCTTCTTTCTTCAAGAGTCTATTACATTCTTCTAAGAAATGTACTTTATTATCAATTAAATAGATAGTTACCTGGCTAAATATCACATCAAAAGAATTGTTTTTAAAAGGAAGTCTCTTGCTTGCATCACAATAATAAAACTTAGGTAGCTTAATTTTTTTTAATTGCTCTTTTGTAAAAATATGTCTTTTTAGCGCTTCTTTTATCATGGTTTTTTGATTGCCATGTTCTGACTTTAGATTGAATCCCCAGATATCAATCTTGTTTCCGAATAGCTTAACTAAATCAAGCATTGCTATTCCCCAACCACAGCCAGCTTCAAGAATTTTTACTTTTGGTTGTTTTTTAAGTTTTGATTTGATAATTTCAATAACGTTACCAAGACTTCTCTGTGCATGATCTATTCCTCTGTTTCTTGCCATTCTATTTTTTCAAAGATTTAATTATTTTAAAGCCCTTGTTATTTTTATATTACTTATTATATATTTTTTAAATTTTAAATTCTTATTTTAATATTGTTTTCATGAATTCAACAAAAATAAAAGTAATTAATGCTGCGGACAAAGGAAGTCCCCAGTCTTTTAAACTTAATGTTGTAAGTGCAAATATTCCTTGAAAAAAAGGAATGTACATTATAGCCAAAGTTAACAAAGCTACGCAGACTACAGCACCTATCAGCAATTTATTTCTTAAAAAACCTATCTTAAATACAGATTCTTTTAAAGACCTAAAAGCAAAAGGAACAAAAAGTATTGTGCCTATAATAGTGGCAAACACCATGGTTCTTGCTTTTTCAATGTTGACTAATGGATTAGAAAGGATAAAAACCAAGAAAGCTATTGCTGCTATAAACACTGCTATACTGCTGACTAAAACAAGATTTCTTTTTTTCAAAATCTTTTCTTTTGGATTTTTTGGCGGTCTAAACATGACATCTTTCTTTGCAGGGTCAAATCCAAGAGCCACAGACGGCATAATTTCATCAAATGAATTTATAAACAATATTTGTAATGCTAACAAAGGTAAAAATTCAAAGCCCAATATCATAATGCCTAAAAGGATGAGGATTACTTCAGTAAAGTTTCTTGAAATTAAATAGCAGGTAAACTTTTCTATATTCTCATAAATTGTTCTGCCATTCTTAACAGCTTCAACAATAGTTGCAAAATTGTCATCTTGCAATACCATATCACTTGCTTCTCTTGTTACATCTGTTCCTTTGATGCCCATTGCAATGCCAATGTCTGCTTTTTTCAAAGCAGGGGCATCATTAACACCATCACCAGTCATTGCAACTATATGTCCTTTTTTCTTTAGTGCTTTAATGATTCTTAATTTGTGTTCAGGCATATTTCTAGCATAAATAGCAATGTCCTCTACAATTTTTTCAAATTCATTATCACTTAACTCATCTAACTCTTTTCCAATTATCACGCCATCTTCAACTATCTTTCTGAACTTAGCATTCTTTAGATTACTTTTATTCAACTTGTAGTTGCTAAATAAACCTATTTTTTTTGCTATTGCTTTTGCAGTTTCTGGATTATCTCCAGTTATCATAACAACTTTTATTCCAGCTTTTTTACAAGTATCTATAGCTTCCTTTACTTCTGGCCTTGGCGGGTCAATCATAGCTATTAAACCAAGAAATATCAAATCTTTTTCAACATTTTCCTGTGTTAGTAGTTCAGACACTTTTTTATAAGCAATACTAATAACTCTTAAAGCAGAACTTGCAAAATCCTTGTTTGTCCTTAAGATACTTTTTATTTCTTTTTCAGTAAGTTTTATTACTTTTCCATTTTTCTGAACATATCTGCATTTTTGCAAAACAATTTCAGGAGCACCTTTAACAAAAGCTATTTTTTCTTTTCCTTTTTTATGGATAGTTGTCATCAACTTTCTTTCTGAAGTAAAAATTAGCTCTCCTGTTCTTTGGTATTTTGTTTCAAGGTCATCTTTCCATAGCTCAGCTTTTGCAGCTGCTACAACCAGGGCAGCTTCTGTTGGGTCTCCGATAATCTCCCATTTGCCTTTTTTTTCTTCCAGAATTGCATTACTGCATAAAGCAGAAGCTTTTAGAATTAAAAGTAGAACTTTATCACTTTTTGGATCAATTTCTTTTCCATCATAAAAAAAGACCCCTTCAGGCTTATAACCAACACCACTTACATCAATAATCTTTTCATTAACAAAAATCTTTTCTACAGTCATTTCATTTTTTGTTAATGTGCCTGTTTTATCAGAGCATATTACTGTTGTTGAACCAAGAGTTTCAACAGCCAGCATTTTCCTTATTATAGCATTATGTTTTGCCATCCTATGCATACCCAAAGATAAAGTTAATGTTAGTGTTAATGGCAAACCCTCAGGAACAGAAGCTACTGCTAAAGCCAGTGCAATTATTAATATTCCTGTTAAAAGGGCTCCTTTAAAAACACCCAAAATAAATACTAATGAACAAGTAATTAAAGCAATGAATGCTAAAGTTTTTGTAAGTGAGGTTATTTTTATTTGAAGTGGGGTTTTTTCTTCTGCTTCCTGAATCATTTCTGCTATTTTTCCAAGTTTTGTCTGCATACTTGTGGCTATAGCAACTGCTTTACATTTTCCATAAACTATGGTTGTACCTGCAAAAATAAGATCTCCCTTAGTCTTTCTTATTGATATACTTTCGCCAGTTAAAACAGATTCATCAACTTTTAGGCTGATTATCTCAAAAATTTTCCCATCTGCAGGAATTCTGTCACCTGTTTCCAAAAGTAAAATATCTCCTGGCACTATTTCTTTAACAGCCATCCTCTCTATTCTGCCCTCTCTCATTACTGTTGTTATTGGTTCTATAATCCTTTTCAAAGCTTCCATTGCCCTCTCTGCTTTATATTCCTGAATAAAACCAAGTGTTATAACAAAAACAATAATAAACAGAATGACATAAAAATTAAGCATCTCAGCAATAAAAAGGCAGACAATAGCTGCTGCAAAAAGAACCCAAACTATAAAGTTAGTAAGCTGTCTTGATAAAATTTTGAAAAGTGTGACCCTCTTTTTTTCTTTAAGTTCATTATAACCATATTTTTCAAGTCTTTTGATACTTTCAGCTTCACTTAAACCCTGTCTATTGCTTTTTAGTTTATCAAAAACTTTTTTTTCGCTAAAAGCAAGCCATTTAATCATGTCTTTTTTCTTTTCCTTTGCCTCTTTTTGTTTTTGCATAAATGAAATAAGAAATAAGGTATTAAAAATTTAACTCAATGCAAATATTTTTATATTATCTTCTTTTAAAAATATAATATAAAAAAGAGGTAAGAAATAAAGATGATAACATTCACAGAAATTATTACAACTATATCTCAAAGTGCATCATCTTTAAAAAATGTTCTGGCTTTGATTCCAGAAACCCAGTCAATGTTGATTAGCATAGGGATTATAATTATTATAGCTGCTGTGCTTGCCTTAATCCTTAGAATTTTAAAACAGGAAATGATTCCAGCTTATATTATTGCTGGCTTGGTAATTGGTCCAATTGGTTTTGGTCTTATAAAAGACACATCATTGATTTCTGGTTTAGCTGAAATTGGCATAGCTTTCTTGCTTTTTGTTGCTGGCTTAGAAATGAGTATAAAGAAGTTTAAAGAAACTTTAGGAACAGCAGCCATTACAGGGATTATTCAAGTAGTCTCTGTTACTGTAGTAGCATTTTTTATCCTGATAGCATTTAAATTTGTATTAGTGGAAGCACTCATATTAGGTATTGCAATAGCACTAAGCTCAACAGTTGTTATAACTAAGATCTTATCAGATAAGGGTGAATTAAATACTTTGCATGCAAGGCTTGTCATAGGTGTAATGCTTGTTCAAGATATTATTGCAATAATTGCTCTTGCATTACTAACACAAACTCTTTCTTTCTCATTTATTGTAATTACTATGTTAAAGCTGCTCTTAATCGGCTTTGTTGCTGTGCTACTACATTTAACTATTCTAAAGCCTCTTATGAAACGTGCAGCTTCCTTACCAGAGTTACTTCTTATTACTTCACTTGCTTTTCTTTTTGTATTTGTTGGTTTGGCTTATTTCTTGAACTTGTCAATAGCAATAGGTGCTTTCATAGGTGGCATAACTCTCGCCAACAGCCCTTATAAGATAGAAATTTCCGCGAAGACCAAAGCACTTAGAGATTTTTTTTCTGTAATGTTCTTCGTTGCAATAGGAATGTTGTTAACTGCTATAACTAAAGAGATGTTAATACTGCTTATTCCATTGCTTATTATCCTAATTATTTTTGAACCAGTTATTACAGCTATTTGTCTAAGATTTAAAGGCTACAAAACAAGAACTTCTTTGCAAGTAGGCTTCTCATTCGCACAGCTCAGCGAATTTACTCTGATATTGACCATAACTGCTTTAAGCATTGGTTTAATTAGCCAAAGAGCTTTTGATGTAATTGTGCTAACTGCTGTGATATCAATAGCTGCAACCCCTTATACAATGAGACTTAGCAGACCTCTCTCAAAAGTTTTTACAAAGGTTTTTAGTTTAGTTAAAATACCAGCACATAGAGAAGAAGATAAACCAACAGTTGGAAAAAAAACAGTTCTCCTTTTTGGTTCTCATAGAATGGGAACTATATTCTTAAAACAGCTCGAAAAGATAAAACATAAGATTCTTGTCATTGATTTCAATCCAGATATTATCAAAGCATTAACCCGGCGGCACATTGATTGCATTTATGGCGATATAGCTAATCCTGAATTACTATATAAATTAGAAAAACTCTATCTTGCTGATATAAAAGTCATTATTTCAACTATCCCAAAAATAGAGGACAACTTGCTTATACTAAAACATTTTAAAAAAGCCAAACCAAGAGTTTTTGTTGCTCTAACAGCAGAGAAAGTTCATGATGCACTTCATCTGTACAAACAAGGTGCAGATTATGTGATAGTGCCAATGGTCATTTCTGCTGAACAAAGTATAGACATAATAAAAAAGCTAAGCAAAAAGCAGTTTGCTAAGCTTAAACATGAGCATATTAATTATCTACAAGATATACATAAATTTTTGTATTGATTCAGGCTATCACAATTTTCTTTATACCCATTTCTTTTAGCTGATTCTTTGATATTAACTTAGCCAGCTCTCTAACAGAAGAAATTTTTCTTGTTGCTTTAGCATACAATCTTTTATTCTTGATAAAGGCTTTAGGCCATTTCCTTTTAAATGCTTTAACATATTTTTCTCCTACATTAAGAGGCGGGCCTGAAACAATATAATGTTTTGAAGGCTCTTTTATAATAAAATAAAATTTTGATTCAAGAGTTTTCTCAGAAAAATCAAAAGTTCCTTTAATAACTTTAAAGCCATTTTTCTTTAGCAAGAAAAAAAGGAATTCATAAAACTTTTTTAATTTTGCACCTGCAATATCAATTTTCTTTTTTGTACTTAATGCTTTCAGTATAATAAATTTAGCCTTGGCTTTTTTTGCTTCTTTTTTCAGTGCTTGAATATCAAGGTTTTCTTTAAAGAAAAATTTTTCACTAGGTTTAGAAAGAAAAGCTTTACATGATTTAATAAATCTTGCAAAAGTTTCATAACTTAAAGCTGCTGTTGCATTTCTTTCGCGCTGAACAGGGTCAATTAAAATAAGTGGTGAATGTAATCTTGCTTCATTCATGCTCTTTAGAACTTGTGCTTTGCTTTGGTAATGTTTTGCAGGATCCACAATAATTTTATTTTCTTTTGTTGTGGGTATTTTCCATTTTGATGCAGTTTTAATGAATTTTATAAAAGAGCTATAATAACTTGTTAATAACTCAAGAGAATAACCTGAAAAACCCCTAATATAAGATTCAGCACCATAACAATCACCTGAATAACAAAAAGCTTTGGCAAATCTGGTTTCATCATTTAATTTTGGATTTTGTTTTATTTTTTTTAAAACATAATTAACATGTAAAGGCGAGACATCTGTAATATTAACTGCCTGAGATGCTTTTGCTATTGCAAGAATAGGAATTAGCTCAAGAACAAGACTTTTAAACTTGCATTGAAAATAATCACGAGAGCCTTTTAATTTAATATATTTTAATTTTGCAGCCTTAAGAATTTGCTCAAGAAATTTTGAGAGTTCATGCGACTTTGTTTTATATTGATATGGAAATAAAATAAAGATATCAATGTCATAATTTGTGTCTCTTTTCACAAGAGTTTGTTTTGCAAGAGAACCTCCAACAAAAAGCTTTATATTTTTTTTCTTAAGCAAGGGCTTTAGCTTTTTTTCAAATTCCGAGAGATTTTTATCTATGGCAAGCTTTTCCTGAGCAGGTGGTTTGATTTTTTCAAGCACACTTGATAAAATTTTGTTCATGTTTTTCATTTTATTATTTCACAATCATCGGCTTAATTCTTTCTGCAATTTTTTGTGCATAATTTAGCTTTTCTCTTGTTTCAGCATATATTGTGAAAATCTTTTGTTTCTTTTTTACCTTGTCATGTAAATGCTTGTGAAGAAAAATACCTGCACCATGATCAGCTGGTGATCCAGTTATTCTTGCAATGTATGACATTTTTTTGTTACTTATTTCTTTGATAGTTCCGGTTTTATCTGCTTTAATATCTTGTTTAAATTTTCCTAGGTATAGTTTATTTTTTAAATTTTCTAAGCTACCTTTTTGTGCTGTGATAATTTGTTCAAATTTTTTAAATGCTTGCTGTGAAACAAGAATTCCTTTAGTAATTTTTTCAGCTTCTTTTTTTGGTTTGTTTATTACAAAAGCAAGAAGTTCAGAAGCAAGAGACAAAGAGCGCTTTTCCAAATCTAAGGGCCTATCTTTATTTTGTTGTAAAACAGCTATAACATCTCTCATCTCTAAATTTGTCCCTATTCCATTTCCTACTGGCTGGCTTCCGTCTGTAAGAATTATTTTCATGTTTAAATTTAAAGCTAAGGCAATTTTTTCAAATTTTCTTTTTAATAGTACAGCTCCTATTCTGCTTTTTAATTTTGCATCTTTGCCATAAGAAATGTCTAAAAGTACATGTGTGGCATTAACTGAAAGTTTTTTTGATAAAATTGAAGCTATGAGTTGCGCCTCAGGATCTAAAGATAAGATTCTTTCAACCCGGATTATTTTATCATCTGCAGGAGCTAATCCTAAAGAGCCCCCCCAAACAAGGCATGTATTTGTTTTCTTTATGATTTTTTTTATTTCATCTATTGAAAATTCAACTTCTGCTATGGTTTCAATTACATCAGCTGTTCCTGCTGCACTTGTGATTGCTCTTGAAGATGTTTTTGGCATAACTGCCTTTAGTTTTAATTTATCTATAGCAGCAGCAATTATACTTGTTACAATTGGTGTAGTGCGATTGCCTTCTATTCCTCCAATTCCATGTTTATCTATAATAATTGGCTTGTCTATTTTAAGCTTACAGCCTGTTTTTACCATTGCCTTAGTCATTGAAATAATTTCTTCTATGTTCATGCCATGTAAATAAACAGAAGAAACAAAAAAAGCTACTTCTGCTTCAGTCAACTCATTGTGAACTATGTCAGAAATTATTGAATAGATTTCTGTAAATGTTAAAGCCTGGTTATTTAATTTTTTATGTATGTAGCTAACACTTAAAGGAGTAAGTGCTATGCTAATTTCTACTATTTCCCTACTTCTTAAATTAAGTGCTTTGATAATTTCTTGAGACAAGGCAATTTCATCTTTATTTAACATGGTTTTGCCGCCTGTAAGATCAGCTGGAGCAACAATTTCTTTTTTCTTGCCATATCTTTTTATTCGAACACGTTCTCCAGCATGCAAATTAAAATAACGTGCAGTTTCTTCATGCAAAATTGCTATGGGTCTACCTGCAAGTAAACGAAGAGCTTTAACTTTTAATAGCATTTTTTAATTTGATTTTCTCTTTTTTTCTTTTTTCTGCCTCTTTTTTCACTAAACTTCTACTAAGCAAAAAGTTTGATGCTGCCTGTTCTGTAAAGTTCAACAAAGAGCAATAAATATTCTAAAATTAAAGGACCTACAATAAGTCCAATAGGACCAATAAGTGCTAATCCGCCAAGCATTCCAATTAACACTATAATTGAACTAATCTTGCCTTTTTTCCCGACTATAAATGGCCTTACAACGTTATCAACAGTACTTATTATTATCAGTCCAAATATCATTAAAAGAATTCCATTCATATGATTTCCTGAAGCAATCATTGTCAACCCCACAGGTAACCAAACAAGCCATGGACCAACAAGGGGCAGCATAGCAAACAATACTGCAAGCAGAGTAAAGAAAAGTGGCGAAGGTGCTTTAAAAATGTAAAAGCCGATGCCTGCAGTAACACCTTGGATAATTCCAATTATTACTTGGCCGTAAATTGTTGCAAAAGTAATCTCTCTTGATCTCTTGATAAATTTTTCATTTATTTTTGATGTAAATGGAAGTATTTGTTTTAGGTAATTAATTGTCTTGTTACCTTCTTTTAAAAAATAAAAAGTTACAAAGAATGTAATAAAAAGCTGTAAAATCATTCCTGGAATATTTGTTAAAAATTTACCAACAGAATTAACAAAAGTATTTGTTAAATAAGTAAGAGCTTGCTGGATTGATATGGTAATTTGTCTGCTTAGATCAGATGACTCAAATATTTTTACTAAAAAATTGTTAATTGTAGTAAAAATATCAAGTTTTTGAATTGTCATATAAAAACTAAAAGCTTCTTTTATTGTTATCTGAGCTATAAAAAAAGTTAAAAATGCAAGTAAAAGAATAACCACTATATAAATTATTGCAGAGCTTAGATTTGACCGCTTTAGT
>JAUXAK010000042.1 GCA_030619955.1 archaeon
AGTGATGGCAATCTAATGCAAGCCTCTTGTAATCCTACAACAAAAATATGTGAATATTCAGATCCTATATCTTGTCCAAGTGGTTATTTTTGTGAAGCAGGAGCATGTAAAAAAACACCAAGGAATTTGATTTTAAGTTGGTTGGTAAAATATGAAACTTATTATGATAATGAGGGTTGTGCATTTGAATTGATTGTTAAAGGTAAAAGTGAAGCTGGTGAAGAAAGGAATTTACATTATTATTATACTATTAATAATATTGAAGAATGCAGACTTCATGATTCAACTTCAACTAATAAAGATAAATATATTGAATTAGAAAACCCTTCAATGGGGGAATGGCAGCAATATAGTGAAAATTTAACAGATGATTGGATTGATTTTGGTTGGGATGAAGAAGATCCAATTGAAGAGTTATGGTTTGTTTCATATGGTAATGAAACAGGTTGTGGCTATAATCAAGGTGAAGCTTGCACTCAGCTTGTTAGTTTTGATGATATTAAATTAAGAAGAGGTCCTGAGCCTTCTTCTCAATGTTTAGAAAGAGGTAAAAAATGCTGTTTAGCTGGTACAGGTATTGGTAGTTTTTATGGTGAGCAGCTTAATTGTTCAGGAGGTTATGAATGCTGGGATGAATGCACAGATAGAGCAAGTTTAAATCTAGTAGATTTTAAATCTAAATCAGATTTCAGAACCAAAGAAAACAGAGCAGTTGGGCCTTATAAATGCATAGGCTGTGTAAACACATGGCAGGATTATCTTGGTGGTTCTGATTATGATTATGGAAGAGGATATGCAGCATGTCCTGACACATCAAGTTCTGCTCCTTTAAATTGCAGAGACTGGGATAATCAATATACTGTTGATATTTATAATAAAATAAGAAGTATTGGAGGTAAAAGATTAGAAATACCATCTCAAAATGGAACTTATTTATTAACTGTTCAACTTAGATATACTCCTCCTAATGATGTGGAAAAAATATTTTATGAAACATCAACACCATTTACAGTAGGTGCTCCTGCTGCTCCACCAACATGTCCTAACACTGATTATAATTTTACAACTATAACAAATTGGTCTACTTGGGGTGATTGTATAGCTGGACAGCAAACAAGAACAAGAATACTTCAAGGAATTTATATTGGAACAGCAAATTGTGCTTCTGTAAAAAACAAAACAGACACTGGAACACAAACTTGTTATGTTGTAGGAGCATGCACAGAAGCTGATTGGGATTGTAGTGACTGGACACCAAGCATATGTCTTTATCAAGGCACTCAAACAAGAACATGTAACTTACAAGCAGATTCTACATGCGATGAAAGCCTTATTCAAAGCTATGTTCCAGAAACTCAAAGAACATGTACAACAAATGTGCTAGTTGAATATGCCACTGCACAAGAAACAGCTGGATACACAAGGAGTGATGTTAAAAATGACTTGGCTGTAGCAGGCTGGTCAGATGAGGACATTAACAATGTGCTTGATACAGTTTATGGAAAAAAAGAAAAACCAAAATTAAGCTGGTATGTTTGGGTTATTATTATAATGGTTCTTGTTGTTGCAATTGCATTGCTTGTATGGAAAGTTATTCTTCCTAAAAAGCCAAGAGCAGCAAAACCAGCTGCTAAAGAAGAAGCTTATCCAGAACTTACTTCTTATATTAAAGATGCTTTAGCAACAGGTGCAACAAAACCAGAAATAATAGCAAAATTAGTTGAAGCAGGCTGGCCAAAAAATTCTATTGAAAAGGCATTTAAAATAGTAAGATAAATTTTTTACTTTAGATTTACAATTAATTGATTGATGAGTTCTTATTTATAAAAAAACATAGAAGATTATTTAATTCTTAAAAAATTATCTAAATAGCTCAACAAAAAAGAGCTTTACCCAGCCGAGTTTTGGAATCCTTGCTAATGCCTTGCCTACAACCTGATTTTCAGATATTTCATGCTCATAACTCCATTGAGCATCATTATTATCCCCTTTTGTTGAAAAAACTTTTTCTTCAGTTTCAGAAACTGAAACAGTCCTGTGAATTATCGGTGTTTTTTGTTCAGCAATTCTAAAGATAATTACATCCCCTTTTTTATAGCTCTTGTCTTTCAAACCTTTAACCATAATAATATCACCCTTGTCTAATCCATTTTGCCATTGCCACTCTTTTATTTCTTGTTTTGTTATATTATTCTCAATATACCAAGAGCCATGTGAAGAAAACCATGAATCAAAACTACCATCATGTTCCATGCTTCTGCTTTGAATAATAACAAAAGGCAGGGGGGTAGCTAACATAAGGGTAAATAAAGGAAAAACAATGAACTTAACAATTAAGAAAATTATTGCCAAGTCAACTATCCAGCTTAATATTGAATCACTTCTCCATAAAAAATGCCAAATTTTTTTTAATGTATTTTTGTTTTTTGCCATTGCCATCTTTTTTACCATCTTTAACCATGATATTATAATTTAATATATAAGTAATTAAACTTTTTGGATATCACTCTTTTGATTTATGAAAATTTATGAAACCTATTTAATTTTAAAATCAACCCTAACATGATATTTGTATGGTGCAATTTCTCTTACTTTTTTGTAATTTAAAATTTTTATTTTCTTTTTTGTTTTTTTTGATATTTCTGTTATCTTAGCAGTTGCTTTAGGAAATTCTTCTTTCCTCAAGAAATCATAAAAATGTACTATTGTTCCCTTTTTTGCTGCAAGAAAAGCCTCTTTCAGAAAAGTTTCTTTAAGTTGCGGTCTTGCCATCACAATTCTGTCAAATTTCATCTTAAGTTTAGGAATAATCTTTTTAACATTACCTTGTAAAACTTCTATATCATCAAATTTATTCAGCATGACATTTTCTTTTGCATATTTTGTTGCTGCTCTGCTTAGCTCAACACAAAAAATTATTTTAGCTTTACTATGTTTTGCAATCACTAGCGCATAAGGGGCTACTCCTGAAAACATAACAAGAACTTTTTCCCCAGATTTTATTTTTTTTGCTATTTCAAGCCTGTCATGAGAAAGCCTTGGTGAAAAATAACATTTTTTAATATCTAATTTCATTAAACAACCACTTTCTTTGTGAGTTGTTTCAGTTTTCTTGCTTCCAGCTAACCATCTTAATTTTGGAAGCCTTAATCTGCCAGAAATTTTTTCACGGGTATAAACAGCTTTGATATTTTTATGTTTTTTAATTAAATTTTTTGCAAATGCTTTTTCTTTTTTTCTTTCTATCTTACCTTTTTTTTCCTTTTTCCCTTCTTTTCTTTGTAAAATTGCAATATCACCTATAATATCAAAAGATCTGTGCTGCGCATGTATTTTTTTCATTGTTCTTCAAAAAAATATTGCATTGCTTCCTGAATTGTGCTGACTTCTTTTACAATTATGCCAGCTTCTTCACTAACATTAACTTTTCTTGGTATCTGCTCTGTAGTACAGAATTCAGTTTCACCAAATTTTTCACAATGTTCTTTTGTTTCATATACAACATCACGGCTTTGAAGCAAAGGAACAAGGAATAAAGTAGCATTAGCTTGCTTTGCAGCTTTTGCTTTAGGCAATATTGCCTTTACTGGCCCAATACTGCCACCATGGTTTACTGTTCCTGTAATAACAACATCTTTTTTTAATTTTTTGTTCTCTAAAACTGAGATTGTTGCTAAAGTTATTGCTGCTCCAGCTGATTCACCACCTATTACAGAAGCATTAGCATAAATATTATAGATAAGGTTATAGTCACTTATATTTATTTTAGTTATATTTGTAGCAACATTTTTTGCTATTCTTATGCTATGTTGTGTATCTGTCCAAAAAAGTAAATTATCTACATCCACAAGAGTTCTTCCAGTACCAGGAATTGCTTCTACAACAAGTAGTGTAATAACACCTTTGCCTTCATTATCAACAGCAGGCAAATAAGTTATAGCTTGAGTAGCATTAGCCAATGGCTCTGGAGGTGTTGGAATTGATATTTGTATAGGTTCTATTTCTTTTTCTGTTATTTTT
>JAUXAK010000061.1 GCA_030619955.1 archaeon
TTTCTATACCTCTGTTATTCCTGTTATTTTAACAGCTGCTTTAATAGCAAATATACAGCTTTTTGGGGGTATTATTAACAATGCTGCAGCCCCTTGTATCGCAGGAATAGCAGAACAGTGTGTTGGGAGTGCAAAAATTGCGTCTTACTTCACTTTTTTAGGAAGTTTTATTGAAGGACAGGCTATTTCAGGTCTTGCGTTCTGGGTTGGCTCGACTAATCTTTTAGAACTGGTTATCAGAGGGGGGTTTTTACCAATATACTTGCTCCAGGGGTTAACTCATGTTTTATTTTTCATGTTTTTCTCCACACTTTTCGCAGTTTTTTGGGTTAAGACATCTGGAATGGATGCAAAAAGCCAGGCACACAAAATTGCTGCGTCTGGATTACAAGTGGCAGGATTTAGGCAGGATGAGAGGATACTCGAGAGTATACTCGATAGGTATATAATGCCTTTAACTGTAATGGGGGGTCTTGCAATAGGTTTTCTTGCAGCAATCACTAATTTAATGGGGGCTTTGGTTTCAGGGACAGCAATTCTTCTTGTAATAATGATTATGTACCAGTTTTATCAGAATATTGCACAGCAGCATGCAATGGATATGCATCCTATAATGAGAAAGTTTGTAAAGACTTGATTACAATCTAAGCCTAATCTTTAAAAATCAATTATCCTTTAATTTCGTATAATAAATTAAAATTAAAAAAAGAGTTTGATAAAATGAACAAGGAAGGGAGTTTTAAAGGAATTTTTATTGTAATGCTTATTGCCTTGATGATTGCTTTTTTTTGGGAGAGTATTTCGTGGATAAGAAACGCAGCTCATGCAGTTCTTGATCCAACTGCAGGAACACTTCTTAACTGGAATTTAACACTTGGGATGACTGTAATTATTCTTTTAATAGCTGTAATTATGACTCTTGTTCAAAAATATGCCACAGACCAGAAAACACTTAGAGAAATGAAAAAAGAGCAAAAAGAACTTCAGGAAGAAATGAAAAAAGTTAGGGCACATCCTGAAAAAATGATGGAGTTACAGAAAAAACAATTTGCTTTTCTTCCAAAAATGATGAAACTAAGCATGAGACCTATCATTTATACTTCAATACCCTTAATTTTATTTTTTAGGTGGTTCATGGACTTTTTTAGTGCAATAGGAGACGTAAGATTTTTTGGTTTTTTAAGCTGGTTCTGGTTTTATCTTCTGGGTTCAATAATTTTCAGCGCTGTTTTAAGAAAGATTTTTAAAATAGTTTAACGCTCGGCGTGGGCGCTTGTAAATTGTGGAACATCTTGGGTTTTTAAAAAAGAAAATTCCGATAAAATTATAAGGATTAATTGAAATAATAAATTATGCATAATTATCTTAAAGAAGTTAATATTATTAGAAAAAAATCCTTTCCTGAGCTAAAAGGGGTTATTTGGATAATTAAAATTCCCTTCTTTATACCCGGAGCAGCAGTTATGTGGTTACTTCCTAATCTTAATTTATTGGCTTTTAGCACTAAATGCAAAATCTTGCCAAAAAATGTTCTGAGAGGGCTAATTGCTCATGAGTTATCCCATTTTTCTATTTTCCAAAAGAGTAGCTGGAAAGGATTTTGGAAATTTTTCTTTACAGCAACTAAAAAAAAAGTTGTTCGGATGGAAAAGGCAACAGATAG
>JAUXAK010000041.1 GCA_030619955.1 archaeon
CAACTGTGCCTGTTGAAGCACTTTATAAAGAAAATAAAAAATATGTTGAATCAAGCAATCGTTATTTTTTTATTGCAAATCCAGTTAAAATAAAAATAAAAAGTTCACCAAGATTAAAAACAAAAATTCATTTACATCCAGATCATTTAGAAAGAGGTTATAGAAGCTTCACAACACATATAGATTTCTATGTTACTAAAGATGATTTTAGGAAAATTGTCAGAGGAAAAGTATATCGTTTAATGAACCTTTTAAATTTTATAAAAAATACTTATTTTAAGTATATATCAAGAGAGCAAGATCCTGAATTAAAAGCCAAGTTAATTCACTGGCTTCCTGCAGATGCTAAAAATCTTGTTTCAGTTGAAATTTTAATGCCAGATGCAAAAATTATTAAAGGTTTTGCTGAGTCAGGAACAAGAAAATTAAAAATTAATGATACTATCCAGTTTGAGAGGTTTGGATTCTGTAGGCTTGATAAAAAAGAAAAAAACAAACTTGTTTTTTGGTTCAGCCATAGATAAATGTAAAAAGATATTAAAAATCAAAAACAAAGTTTTTTATAACCTTTATTTTTTAGTTTTGGCATGCCTGATAATTATACTTTAGTAATTTGTGAAAAACCAAAAGCAGCAATGCGTATAGCTTATGCTCTTGCTGAAATAGCTCCAGTAAAAAGAGCTATTGCAGGTGTTCCTTATTGGGAAATTAATCGTAATGGAAAAAAATTTATTGTTGTAAGTGCAGTTGGTCATTTGTTTGGCCTTGCACAAAAAGGAAAACAAGAGCAAGAAGAGAAAGAAAAAAGCAAAGAATGGCCTGTTTTTGATATTGAATGGAAACCTCAAAGTGGTTTTGCAAGAAAATACCTTAATGTGATTTCACATTTTGCAAAACAAGCTTCTGATTTTATTGTAAGTTGTGATTATGATATTGAAGGCGAGCTTATAGGTTTTAATGTTCTCAGATTTTTATGCAAACGAGAAGATGCAAAGAGAATGAAATTCTCTACTTTAACAAAACCAGATTTGATAAACTTTTATGAGAATATTAGGGAGCATATTGATTTTGGCCAAGCTTATGCAGGTGAAACAAGACACTATCTAGACTGGTTTTATGGTATTAATTTATCAAGAGCGCTAATGCAAGCTATAAAAAAAGCAGGCACTTTTAAAATACTTAGTATAGGAAGGGTTCAAGGACCAGCTCTTTTTTTATTAGTTGAAAAAGAAAAAAAAATTCAAGAATTTAAGTCAGAGCCCTACTGGAACGTCTTTTTGTTAATAAAAAATAAGCATGAACTGGAAGTAAAATATCCTAAAAATATTTTTAAAGAAAAAGAAGCTAAATCTTTTGAAAAATTAAAAGGAAAGAAAGGAGAAGCTGAAACAACTAAAGAAGAAAAAAACCTAATCCCTTGGCCTCCTTTTGACCTCACAAGTTTGCAAATTGAGATTTACAAATTCTTTGGCTTATGTCCTGCACAAACTTTAGCAATAGCACAAAAATTATATCTTGCAGGTTTGATTTCATATCCAAGAACCTCAAGTCAAAAACTGCCTTTTACAATTGGTTATAAAAGAATTTTAAATAAACTTGATAAGGTTTTTCATAAACTAACAGCTTATGTGAAAAGGTCTAAGCCTGTTGAAGGAAAAAAATTTGATTCAGCACATCCATCTATTTTTCCAACAGGAGAACAGCCAAAAAAATTAACTCAGGCTGAAAAACAGGTTTATGAATTAATTGTTAAACGCTTTCTTTCTTGTTTTGCTGAAGATGCTTTGATAGAAGATAAGAAAATAAAAGTTAAGGTTGATGATAAAGAATTCAGTGCTTCTGGCAAAAAGATTCTGAAAAAAGGCTGGCTTGTTGTTTATCCTTACAAGATTGAAGAAAAAGAACTGCCAGATATTGAAGGCAAGGTCATTGTAAAAGATGTAAGATTAGAAGGAAAAGAAACACAGCCACCCAGGCGATATAGTCCTGCTTCTCTTGTGTCAGAACTTGAGAAAAGAAGTTTAGGAACTAAAGCTACTCGTTCAACTATTGTTGATACTTTATACAAAAGAGGATATATTACAGGAAGGCAGATACAAGCAACAAAACTTGGCATGAATGTTGCTCTTGCTCTTGAAAAAAATTGCCCTTTAATTCTAGATGAAGAATTAACAAGAAAATTTGAAAAAGAAATGGAAAGAATACAGGAAGAAAAATCAAGAGAAAAGATAATCAAGAAAGAAAAAACAGTGATTGATGAAGCAAAACAATTACTATTAAAAATTTCAGAACAATTTAGAAAGCATGAGTTAGAAATAGGTAAAACACTTTTGACAGCTCATAGAGAAATGCAAGATAAACAAATCAAAGAAAACACACTTTGTAAATGTCCAACATGCCAAAAAGGCAATCTTATTATGCTAAGAAGCAGAAGAGGGAAGAGATTTGCAGCTTGTGATAAATATCCTGAATGCAAGACAACTTTTCCTCTACCACAATATGGATTGATAAAAGTAACAGACAAACACTGTAAATGTGGCCTTCCTCTTTTAGTTTTAATCAGAAAAAGTAAGCCTCCATGGGAATTCTGCATGAATCCAGAATGCTACAAAAAAACTGAAACAAAAATCAAAAAACAAAAATTAAAAAAGAGGAAAAAAATAAAAAGAAAAGAGGGAATAAAAAAGAAGTAGTGGAAGTTAAAATAATTTAAATCCTGCTTTTTTTATACCTTTATCATTAATTGCAAAAACAAATTCTTTTTCAGGCAAACTTCTATGTTTTTTTAATATTGCTTTCTTTTTATTTTGGCCAAAATTTTGCAATTCTATGATGCATTTACTCCAATATTTCATTATATCCCCTCCAACCATAGAAACCTGTTTTTCTTTGCCTTGTTCAAAGTCTTTTTGAGATAAAAAACTTGTATAAACCTGATCTGTTATAATAACAGGAATTTGCTTTTTTCTTGCAATTTCATTTAAAATTCTCATTTGTCTTGCTAAACTTCTATTAACTATATTAATTTTTTCTTTATCTTTTTCTTGGTTTGCTTGTCCAAGCTCAAGCCTATAAAGCATAACAATACTATCAGCAACAATAAGACCAATATTTTCTTTAATCAAATCAAGTAATTTGTTAAATGCTTCACGCTGCTCATTAAAATTTGTTGCTTTAAGTAAAAGAATATTTTTTATAATATCACTGTTGCCTCTTGTAAGCTGTTTTAGCCTTGCAATACTAAAGCCCCCTTCAGTATCAATAAAAACAGTTTTTTTGCCCTGCATTGCTTGTTCAACTGCTGCCATCAAACATAAATTTGTTTTTCCACTCCCTGCAGGGCCATATACTGTTGTTATTATATCTTTGTCATAGCCCCCATTAAGCCACAAATCAAATTCTTTTGAACCAGTTGAAATTTTCATTTTTACACTAATTGATATAAATTTTAGAAGTTTTAAGTTTTATTATACTTACTTATAGTAATTTCATTGATTAAATCGCAAGGTTTATAAAAAAGAAGAACTAATAAAAAATATAAAAAAGAAGAATAAAAAAATAAAAAATGAAAGAAATTATTCCTCCTGAAATTTCAATTGATGAATTTCGTGTTGAAGAGCTTGATCTAAGCAAAAAATTTTTAAATATTTCTTTAAAATATGTAATGAGTATTGAAACCTTGAAAACAGAAGGCAGACTTTTTAGAAGATTTATACTTGGGGATAATGTAATAAACTTTATTCTTAATTGTATTGATGACCTTAAAAAAATTTCAGGAGCAGAAACTGCTAAATTTAGGAATAAAGAGGAAATCAAGGAAAAACTTGTTAATACACTAAGCAGGTTGGTTCTTGAAACAAAAGATCTTAAAAAAATAAAAGATCATGAAAAATATATCCAAGCTTATAATAAGATAAATTGTTATAAAGCTGTTTTTGAGATTTGAATTTTTAGAGAATTTTAATTCTTCGAAAGTAATAACAAAGAAAAGATTTATAAATATAGGGTTAATTCTACATTTATGGATAATTTAGAAAAATCAATAAAAAAAGAAATGCATCTAAAAGATGTTATGCCTAGAACTGAATTAACACTACCTAAAAGATTAAAAGCATTTATTGGAGACATTATTCCTACAGTTATTTTAGCTTATGGAGTCCTAACTGCCTCCGCTTGT
>JAUXAK010000017.1 GCA_030619955.1 archaeon
CACTTTAAAATCTGCTGTGTATGTTTATGTTCAAGATGAAGAAGAAACAAAAGTAAGTGATAAAATTACTTTACATTTTGATGATGATGAAAAATTTCAAACATCTACTGAAACTGTTGAACTAGTTCTTGATTGTAAAAATGAAGAAGGAACTTATGAAATTATTGCTGAAGGTCTTAATACTGAAGATAAAGAAGAAATTGAGTTAAATCCATGCACAAGTACAAACACCCAAGATGAACCAGGAGGAGAAGAATCAATAACTATTGGAGATTTTACTTATAGTTTAATAATTCCTAATACAATACAAGTTAATCAAGATTTTAATGTTAAAGTAAAAATAACAAGTCAAGCAGAAGAAGAACAAAACTTTCTTATATGGAGTTATGTTTATGGAGGGTCAAAGTGCTATTCATGTTCTGATGATGAAACAAGAGAAAATAATACTAAACAATTAACTGTTGCTTCTGGATCATCAGCAGAAGTCACACTTGTCAATAAAGTAAATGAAGCTGAACCAGGCAGTTATAAAATAAAAATAAAAATTTTACAAGAAGGGCTAAAAACACCAAAAGAATTTAGTTATAATATTGAAATTCAATCTTCATCTTTACAACAATCATCGCAACTATCAGAGCCCTTACAATCATCAAGCACATCAAACACACAACCACCAGAGTTGTCAGGTAACATGGTATTTGAATCAGAAAGTTTTTCAATAACTAGGATGGCACCTTACTTTTTAGCTAGTCTCAGCTTGCTTCTTGTTATTTATCTGATTATTAAAAAGATTTAAAAACAAAAAAAAGGAAAAGATATTATGGATATAAAGGAAAAAGTTAGTGAAGGATGGGTTCATGCTTATCTTGTGATAGAAGTTCTTGGAAAACCTGCAGATTATATTGAAAAAGCTCTTGGGCTTGCAATAGATAAACTTGCAAAAGAAAAAAAAGTTGAGTTAATAGAAAGGAAAGTCCATAAATCAAGATTAGCAGAAAAAGCAAAAGAAGCAAAAGAAGAAAAGGAAAAACAAGAAAAACCAAAAACAAAAGTTTTCTCAACTTTTGCTGAAATTGAAATTCTTGCTGCAAACATGGCAAAACTTGTTGAGCTTATTTTTGATTATATGCCTTCTTCTGTTGAAATAATTGAACCAACAAACATTGTATTTAAACTTGAAGATGCAAATGCTTTGTTAAATGACCTAAGTGCTAGACTACATCAGTATGATGCACTATCAAAAAGGTTGCGGCTTGAAAGACAAATTCTTATTAAAAGATTAGAAGAAGAAATTAAGAAAAATAAGTAAAATAAGAAAAAGAAAACAAAAAAGAAATAAAAAATAAAATAAAAATTTATCGTCTTATGCTTGGCGGTCTTTGAAACCGCTTTTCATATTGTTGTGTTGCTTCCTTTAAAAACTCCTTCATTTCTTTTTTTGGCTTTTTTCTTAAAAAAGCAAGAATAACAAGTAAAGCTATTACTATTACAATTATAATTATTAAACCAATTGTCTTGCCTTTTGCTTCTTTTTTCTTGCATTCACCAATACAGCAAGAAAATGTATCTGCTGCTGTTGTTAAATCACCTTCACATTCTTCATCTTCTTTGCACACTGCGCCGCCAATCTCACTACAATTTTTTTCTATGGCTGGAGCTGGAGCAACATCTACTAAGACAGGAATGCTTGCACTTATTTCTCTTCCATTATATTCTGCAGTTGCAATAATATTTCCTTCATAAAGTCTAGGAATGGAGATAGCCAAAATTGTGATAACTATGTCTTTCTTTTCTTTACTTTCAATTTTGTCAATATAACTTGGCTCAATTCTTTCAATTAATCCAATTAAAGTTGAAGAATAAGTTATAGTAATATCTTCAATATCTTTATTAAACAAATTAGCAAGCTTTACTGTTTCTGAAGCACTTTCTCCTTTACTTATATTTTTCATTATTCTATGTTCAATAAACTTAAAATTTCTTTGTATAAGGCTTTCATTCAGCTCTGTTGTTTTAGTTTCCCATTCACTTTGTGTTTCATTTATTATTTTTTGCTGTTCTGTTAAATTTAATTCTTCTTCACTTATGGTTGGCTGTTCTAAATATTCTTTTTCAGATTTTTGAGTAAAAATAAGTGTAGGAATATTGTAAGTATATTTTTTGTTATCTAAAACTGAATTATAATCTAAAATAAGGTCTTCAGATATTGTTCTGCCATCAGTTGTTGTAATCAATGGAATATTAAATTCAATGTTTTTTCTAGCTTCAGTTGGCAATTTAATTCTGATTGTTGTGTTTAGCAGTCTTGCATCTAAACTAATATTTACTGTACCTTTATTTTGTAAAATTAAATTAAACCTGCCTGAACTTTTTGTTTTAATAACACCTGGCCATATTGCAAGAACTGGTTCAATTTCTTTAGATGAAAAAGCAAAAAGCAAAGTAAAAGCTTTTTCATTTGTGTTCATTTTATTAAACTGCTGTTTGAACCATGGCTGTGCTTTGTTTATTAATAATCTCTTTTTTTCTATTTCTTCTGCACTTATGTTCTCAGCTTTTATATTTTTTAATGCAAATAAAGCAAGGCAGCTTGATTTAATATCAGGTTGATATTTTTCATAACTTAAAGGCCACCATCCTTCTGCACTTTGCATGTTTAACAGCCATTCAAATTCTTCTTTGTTTCCTGTAAGATAATAAACAACAGCTTTTTCTTCAACTGATCTAGAGTTTTCTTTAAGCCATGCCAATGCCTTAGAATGTGTTGGATTATTTAAATCAAATTTATTTGTTTTAGCAAGTGCAAGAAGTGAAAATGCACTAGCTCTTGCATCACAACTTGTTTTTAAATTATCACCCCAACAGCCATTATTGTAAATAGAAAAAGAAAATTTAAAATTTTGTTCTATCATACTAAACTCTCTGTTTATCTCACCTTCTATAAAAATTATTTTAGCATCTATATCTTTTTCACATTCTAATAAAATGTTTATTGTCTCTGCTTGTGCTTCACTAAACCTGCTAAGATGAAGAACATGTTCATTAATTCCTTGAATTAAATTTAAACTGATTTTTTCTGATAAATTCAAATTCTGATTGTATAGGGTGACATTACACTTTTGTGCTTCTTGTGATGTTATTTTTAATTTCCATTCTCCTTTATCAATTATATTTTGTGATGCTTCAAGATTTTTTTGCATTTTTTGTCTTATTAAACTGTCTTTAAATGATATCATTGTAAATGCATTAAATTCTGTGCTGCATTCCTTGTTAATGCAGGAATCATCTCTTTCTGTAAAAGCATTTAATGCTTCTGAAGCAAGTTCAGTATGGGCAAGTGCACCAGCAGAAAGAATATGATTTTCTAAAGATAAGTAAAGCCATTTGTCTTTTATTTCTGTTTCAAATGTTTTGTAACTTGATGCAATTGTTTTTTCAACAATTATGTTTCTAGATTCTACATGCAAGCCATCTTTACAAACTCCCCTGACTTTTAAAACATAGCCAGATATATCAGATGATGGCAAATCAAACCATATAAAAAACTTGTTTTTTGTTATTTTTGAAATAAAAAAATTAATTGGAATTCTTCTGTCTTTTCTAAATAAAAATAAGTCACTAGAAAGAATATCTTTTATAATATCAGCATCTATTTCTATTTGAACTGTTTCTCTAGGAAAATAAGTTGCTTTACCTAAGTTTATTTCAATGCAAGAACCAGCTTCACCAGCACCAATAGCGTTAGCATCAATAACACTGGCAATAATAGCAGCATTAGCACTAAAGATATTAATTATAAAAATAAAACTTAAAACAAGAGTTAAAATAATTAAACTATCCTGATTATATTTATATCTCATTTATTTTATTGATGCCTCTTTTTATTTAATTTTAAAGAAAAGAAAAATACCTTAATAAATTTTATTATAAACTTAAAACTTGCTTTTCATTCACTTCTTAGTCATCTTTTTTAATTTTTTCAGTGTTTTCTCAAGTTCTCCTTCTGCTTTGCCTTTTTTTATCTTTTTAACTGCTATTGGTCTTGGAACTGGCATTGGTCTTGCTCTTGCAATTGGCCTTGCTGCTCTTCTTATTGGAATACCTGGCCTTAACACTGGTTTTGGTCTTATAGTTGGCCTTGCTGGCAGTCCTGTTTGTCTAAATCCAGGAAATAAAATCTTTTTCTTAATCCTCTTTTTTCTGAATTTAAAGAAATAAAGTGCTGCTCCTGCTACTATAGCAATAATAATCAACCATATCCACCATAATCCCACAGGTTTTTTACATTCACCATGAGATGGACAACACATATATGTGTCACTTGCATCAATATAATTAACACTACATTTTTCATCACCAGTACAAATAGTCCCTTCTTGTGCTACACAACGTTCAAGACATTCTCCAACACAACATTCTTCAATATCACTGCTTTCTTCTATTGTTCCAACACATTCTTCACTTAAACTACATTCTTCTCCACCAATCTCATAACAAGTTTCATCTGTAATACATTTTACAGTTTCTCCAATACAGCATAAATCACTGTCAGCTGTTATTGTAAATCCAACTTCATCCCATGTAAGGAAATTTATACAAACTTGATTAATATAACATTCAATACCAACATCAATACAGTCTTTGTCAGAAACATCAGTTGAAATACAAGAACCTAAACAGCAATCTCCATCAAGAGTATAAACACTAGTGCCACTGCATTCTTCATCTTCTTTGCATATTTCACCATCAACATCATCACAATAAGCATCAGCATATGGTTTACAACAAGATTCCCAATCAGGACAGATTATTGCTAAAATTTCAAATTCATCTTCTTCGCAGAATTCACGGCATATCCCATTTACATCAGCACATTCAATATCACCACCACCAATCCACTTACAGCAAACCATATCAGCAGGACATATAAATTCAGGCATTTCAATTTCATCTGCTCCACAACCTTCAGTAGTTTCTTTGCATGTAAAATCAGGACCTTGTGCTTCACATTCTAGTGTTGGGATTCCAGGACAAAGATTAGGCCATAAAGTCCATAAAGCAAATGCAGTGTCTCTTACAGAATCTTCACCATAATCATTATAAGCATTTAAATCACCATTTGCTTCTTGATTTTCTAAAAGATAATTTTTTGCTTTTGTTACAGCTTCACCTCCTGTTAAAGCAAGAGCAGCATGAGCTGTATCATAAACTCTGCCATATTCAAATGGTTGAATATGCCAATAACCTTTATCAATTCCTATAATCTGTTGTACAACTAAAATATTATCAGAATATCTTTCTTGCCCAGTTAAAGGATAAAGAAAAGATTCTGGAAAATATTTAACATTAGTATCAGCAAAAACAACAAGATAAGGAACAAATAAATTTGCATCTTCTTTACCTTGCCTATCTAAAACATAAGTTGCCCATGCAGTTCCTTCATAATCACACACTCCATCAGGATTAGCAAGACAATAACTTTGAACTTCTAGTTCTAAATGATCTGGCCTATCTTCAAGACGAGTTGAATCAGGTATTCCTGGCTTGCCGCTTTTTGTTTCACTTGAAACATGCCATACATCAGAGTTAGACTTTCTATAAAGTAAAGCAACCCTAACTGTTGGAGCATCACTATAACATTTTATTGTATAAGTATTTGAATAGCATTCTCCACTCTGTCTTATTTTAAACCAATAACCTTCTTGAATATCAGGATAAACACTAGGAAAACATTTGTCACTATCAAGAAACCCAACTGTCTTGTCATCATTTATTTTAAAAAGTTTTTTTTCATCCTGTCCAGCATAAATAACAGAACAATTTGCATCATAATCTCTTTCAACATCTATTTGTAAATACCACTCAATTCCTGTTGTCTGCGTCATGTTTCTGCTTAAGAGCCAGTTGCTTTCTTTTTCTGTATCTTCTCCAATAACATCAAGAGCAACTTTTGCTAAAGCTGTTTCTTTTAGCAGGCAAGAACCCCCACTTGTAGTTCTGCTAGGCCCTCCACCCCAGCATCTTTGTGTTGCAAAATTAAAAGCTTTGTTATATAAAGAAGATTTACCTTGGGAAACATGGCTATTATTGCAAGAAAATGCAAGAAGTGAAAATGCATGCTGTTCTGTTGTTAAAGTTGCCCATTTTCCTCTTACCTTATCAGAAAGCCAGTCATAAGCTTTAGCAACTTTTTCTTCATCTGTTTCTTGAGCTAAAACAAGGCAAAGGTTGCTAATATTACTAATAATTAAAAAACTAATCAAAATAAAAACAATTAATACACTCTTTTTCATCATATTCTTTTTAAAACTAGCACATTTAAAAGACTTTCGTTTATTTTTTATTTTACTTCTTTTAATATTTTTTATTTTATTATTTCCTTCTTTTATACTTTCTTTTACTTCTTTTTCTTGTTCCTTCTTTTTCTTCTTCCAGTGCTCTTGCCCTCAACATAACATAATTAACAGGATTTTTTATATATTTGCATAATCCATCTGGCTGACATAATTCTATGTCTTTATACCAGCTGCTTTTATTGAGATTGCAATTAGGAGGAAGTCTTGGATCTTGTCTTTTAAACCATTGTAATTGTGTTGCAATGTAATTTTCTTTTAAAGGCTTGTAATTTAGTTTATTCCAGTCACTAATTTTCTTTTCAATTTGTTCTAAATCCAAATTAATAGACCTGAAAAAATTAATTAAAATAAAAAGAGCTCGCTTGCGACCATCATATTTCATTCCTTTTAATGCCATTTTAATGCAGGGTGGAAACATTTCCTCATTTATAAATTCAAATTTGATTCCTTCTCCTCTCTTGATTCTTTCTCTTATTTCCCCAATTGGTTTTTCTTTTTTCATAATCTTTAATTTTTGCCTCTCTTCTTTTCTTTCCTGCTTCCTTGCCTGCCAATCTAATGCCTGAATCAACAGTTCCTTAGCTTCTCCTTGTTCTGGTTCTGGTAAAAATTGTTTTGGATAAACTCTCTGAGGATTTGCCCAAGCAGGGTGAAATGCTTTTAATTGTTCTGGCTTGATTACAACACTTACAAGGCCTGTTTTTTCATGCAAGCTATAGGCCATCCTATAAAGATGTCTTGGTGCAATAAGCACAGTATCAATTTCAAGAATAGAAAAAGGATTAAATTTTTTTTCTTCATCTAATAATATTTCAATAGGTTTGCCAGTTGCTTTTGCAATTTCCTTGAGTGTTGATAACTTAAGAATTCTTGAACCAAGATCTTTTGTTATCATGTCCTTTAAATAAGCGGCGATTAGCCTTGGACCTTGGGGAAAAAAATCCTTAATTTTGATTTTATTAATTTCTTTTGGAAATGCTTTAAAATCCAAGCCAATATGAAAGCCAACATTTCCTGAAAATTTTAATCCAAAATTATGAACACCATGAAAATATAAAGCCTCACCTAAAAGCCATGCAGCTATCTTGCTATATTCAAGAAACTTACAATCAATATCTAGAATCAAATTCCACCCTCTTCTTAATTTATTTAATTGTTCTTCTTTAAGGTTAGTGTTTAGCTCCAGAGGATTTTGCCATAGCTCCTCAGAGCAATGAAAAGATGTTGCACCTTTAATTGCAAGATTAATCACATCTGTTGAATACTCAAGTGTATCAGGCCTTTTGCCAAAAGTGCTAAAGTAACGTGGAATAACCTCTTTATTTTTTGCTTGCTCTATCAATGCTTTTTGAATATCTTTTCTTGAATAATAGTCATAAGCAAGTTTTCTTAACTTTTCAAATTTTTCTTTTTCAATTTCCATTTTTTATCATAAGCCTAAACTAATAGATTAAAGGAGTTAGGAAAATTTAAATAATTATTTATAAGACAACAATACAAAGAGAATACAACAAACTTTAAAAAGAAAAAAACATAAAATAAAGAAAAAGGAACAAAAAAACAAACAAAAAATGCTGCTTAAACTTGATAATCCAAAATTTTTTATTGATAGTATTTCTTTGCTAAGTGAACTTGTTTTAGAAGTAAAAGCAAAAATCACAAAAGCAGGTTTTGAAATCACTGCTATTGATCCAGCTAATGTTGCACTTACTATATTAAAAATTCCTGCTAAAGCTTTTTCACAATATGAAATCGAAGAAGATCAGGAAATTGGCCTTAACCTAGAGGATTTTAAACAATTTTTAAGACGTGCTTCCCCTTCATCCAGTTTAATTATTGAAAGAAAAGACAATATACTTAAGCTAAAAATTCAAGAAAAAGCAAAGAGATCTTTTAATCTTGCATTAATTAATGTTGAAGCAGAAGAAAAAAAGATTCCTAATTTAAGTTTTAATGCTAAAATTGAGTTAGATACAGCTCTTTTTGCAGAAGCAATTAATGATGCTTCTGTTGTTGCAGATTCAGCAGCTTTTTTTGCAAACAATAATTCTTTTATAATAGAAGCAAAAGGAACTCTTAATAGTTCAAAAATAGAATTTACAAGTGATGAAGCAAATATTATAGCCAAAGAATCAAAAGCAAAATACAGCCTTGACTATCTTGCTAAATTTATTAAAGCATCAAAGCTGGCTGATAAATTAACTATAAATTTTTCAAATGATTATCCAGCAAGATTTGACTTTAAAAACAAAGAAAAGCTGGTTGAGCTAAGTTTTATTCTTGCGCCAAGGGTTGAGGAAGAATAAAACAAAGAATAGAATAAACTTTATAAATATCAAATCTATTATTAAGAGCATGAACAAAAGAGGACAAGTTACTTTATTTATTATTATTGCTATTGTTGTGGTTGCTACAGCTCTTTTAGCATGGTTTTTTTGGCCTAGAATCTCTGGCTTTTTTATGTCAGAGCAAGCTACCAGCGCATTTTTAGCAAGTCAAGTTGCACCAGTTCAAGATGCTGTTTATGATTGTGTTGAATTAACAGCTTATAATGGTTTTGAAATACTTGGTTTGCAAGCTGGCTACTATATAACAAACTTAAACACTTTATATTTTGCAGGAAATGATTTTGTTGTGGTTGCATTTAAAGATTCTGCAAAACAAAGAATTAACAAGCTTCCAAGTTCAGAGCAGATTAAAGAGCAATTTTCTTTGTATCTTGAAAAAGAAGGCAATGATGCAATAGATTCATGTCTTAATGATTTTTCAGGTTTTAAAAGAAAAATGGATATTGAGCCAGGAGAGAGAACAATAACATCAACAATAAGAGATGATTCTATAATTATTAATGTGGATTGGCCAGTTAAAATTTCAAAACAAACAATGAGGGCAAAAGTAGAACAACAAATCAATCAAAAGCCAGTCACTTTGTTAATTCCTTTAGGAAATATACTGCAGGTTACTAGCACAATTGTAGAATGTGAAACAAAGATTGATTGTAATTATGAAGGCATTGAATGGGACAAGCATACATGGAATAATCCTTTAATACTGCAGCATATGACAAGAGATGCAATTTCTTTAAATGAAAATCAAATAAATTTTTTCATTGAAACAATTCCTTACAGGCCTGGCGAACTGCCTTATAAATTTTATTTTGGAGTAGATAGAAGTTAAGAAGAAGTTAAAAAATAAATAAAAAATGGAAATAGAAATAAAAGAAAAATCAAAAAGAGCTTTTGTGATATCTTTATTTCTAATATATATACTATCTATAATACTAATTTTCAGCTCTTTCATATTATCAACTGCATCAGCACAAGAACAAGAAGGCTGTTGTTTAGAAACAGAAAGTGAAAGATGTGTTAGGACTACAATAGATAAATGCGAAGGAAGATTTTATACTGGACCGCCTTATGATTGCAGTAATGTTCCTGATTGTAAACCTCAAACATGTATTCCTAAAGAAAAAAGTGAGCCTTGTTTAAGTAATAAGCCAGCTGCAGAATGTTCAGCTAATGGCTTTGGAGTTCCAAGTACAAAACCAAGAGAAGAAATTGAACAATGTCAGACAGGCTGTTGTATTATAGCAAAAGGAGTTAAAGCAGAAGTACTTCAAAAAAGACAGTGTGAAGATATGGCAGAAACATTAGGTTATGATGTTTTTGAATTTAAGCCTGGAATAAACAATCAAATAGAATGCAAGAAAATTGGCTCGCCAACTGATTTAGGCTGTTGTGTTATTGGAGCAGGAACTTGTTCTTATGGAAGCAGACAATTATGTACTGAAAATGATGGTAATTTTATACCTTTAGCAGGAGGCTTATACTGTGCAGATGTTAAAGCATGTGCATTAACAACAGAAT
>JAUXAK010000028.1 GCA_030619955.1 archaeon
CAACATAAGAAAAAAAGAAAATAGTAATTTTTTAAGATATATGAATAAAAAGGTTTAAAAGTTATACTCTCAATATTAATTTATGTTTAAGAAAAAAATTAAATGCAAATGTGGAAAGAAGATAGATAAAAGTTATAGCTATTGTCCTTATTGTGGTTATATACTTAAAGATATAACAAAACAGAGAGATCAAAGAAAAAAGCAGGAAAGAGAAGAGGATTATGAAGATAGAGATTTTAAAAATTTTGAACAGGCATTTAATGAGGCATTTAAAATGCCTTTTTTATTTAAATTTCCTTTTAAAAGATTTGTAAAACAAATTGATAAACAATTTAAAGACATGGATAAAGCCCTAGCAGAAAAGAAAAAAGAAAAACAAGAGAAAGAAAAATTAGTAATAAGGCCAGGATTTTTTCCTTTTCCCATGCCTGCTGCAAGTGGAATATCAATAAGTATAGCTACATCATCTGGTGGTCAGCCTGTTATCAAAGTTAAAAAATTTGGCCAAGGTCAGCCAGAAGAAACAGTAAAAAAAGGAGGAGAAAGAGAATTAGAAGAAAAAGAAAAAATCAAGGAAAAACTTAGATTTACCAAAGCTCAAAGCGAAAAATTTGCTAAACTACCTAGAAAAGAACCTAAAACTAGTGTAAGACGCTTAACAGATAAAATTATTTATGAAATTATTTTGCCAGGTGTAAAAAATGAAAAAGATATTATAATAAATAAACTTCAGAATAGTATTGAAATAAAAGCTTTTACAAAAGATAAAGCATACTTTAAGTTAATTCCAATTGATATGCCTATAAAAGACTATTATCTTGAAAAAGACAAATTAATTCTTGAGCTTAAGCCCTAGTGCTTAATTGTTTTTCTCGTTAAATTTTTAAATAGTTAAAAATAAAAAATGAGTGGTTATAGTTCTTCTATTGTTTTACAAAAGGCTTAAGAAATTTGTTTGTTTTTGTTTATTTTTCTTTTATTCTGTCTTATAATTTATTTGATTTTAAAGAAAAAAACTCAAATTATATTAGCAATTTCTTCAATTGTTTTCCCTTTATAGAAATCAGAAAGTAAAATTTTATAAATCATTATATAATTATAAATAAGTAAAAATGGATAACCAAAGACATCTTGAAAGTGTTTTAGCTAAAAATTATAGTTTTTGGCATTCCAATTAGTCTTATTGTAGCTTTAATATTATTTGCAATTTTTGGATAAAATGAAAAACCAAGATGAAATAACTAAAATAATATCAAAATGCTTTGATAGTGTATGTAAAATAAAATATGAATCATTAGAAGAAGAGTTAAAAAAATTTATAGACTATTTAAACGAGAAAATTATTGATGCGGAATTTAAGAGGTATCGCAAAACACGAGATGAGCTTGCTCATCATTATTATGATGGTCTAGGAAGAGCTTATCAATCTGATAGAAAAAGATTAAAAGATATATATAAAAAATATTTTAATAAATAAAAAATATAAAAAGAAAAAAGAAAAAAAATTTATATTTATAAAGTTTAATCTCCCTATATAAAAATTTAATACAAAATATATTTAAATAGTTAAAGCTTTATAATTTCTGATAATAAAAATAAAAGAGGCATAAGAATGAAGATATTAAACAAAACATTTATGATTATATCTGCAATTATCCCTTTCATTTTTATTGTTCTTATTAATTTTGTTGTAGCATATAATGGTTATGATGGTTATGGTTTTGATGAAATTTTTCCAGAAGGTTTTTCTCTTGCTGCATTAGCTACAAATGAATGGTTTAATGCTGCCCTGCTTTTTTTATTGATTTTTACAATATGTTTATTTGCACTGCAAAAAGTTTTTAGAGAATCAAGAGGAGCTGCCATTATGGCTTCAATTGTTCTTGGTATGCTTGGCTCACTTGGAATAATTTATTATTATGGTCCTATAGCAACAAAGTTAGCATGGTGGGTAATTGCTTTATTTGTTGTTATTATTCTTACTGGTTTGTACTGGCAGCTTCGTCGTAGAGGCCCTTTAACTTTTATTGCTTTACTTGTTCTTGCACTTGTATGGTTTTTTTATGCAAGACAGCTTCTTTGTAGAGGAGTTTTACCTCATGTAGTTTGTGTTGTGCTTGATGCAGCAGCTATAGTAATACTTATTATTGCTGTCTTTAAACTTTTAGTAAAGACTCTCAATTGGTTGCGGGGCAGAGGTTTTGGAATTAGTGGTGGTGGAAGAGTTGAAAAACCTGAAAAAGGTGAAGAAACTGTTGATTTAGTTATTGAAACAACAGGAGGGGGTACAACAAATCCATCCCCAGGAGTGCATTCTTGTATTAAAAATAGTATAGCCCAAATAATTCCAATTCCTCTTCCTAGCCATCACATTAATTATTGGAAAGTAAATGGTAAAAAGGTTATAACAAATGTTTTAACAATACAAATGAAATATAAGATTCATGCTAAAGCTGTGTTTTCTCGTGGAGAAAGAAGAGGACCATCAGAAGGAAGAAAGAGAGAGGAAGAAAAGAAAAAAGAAAAAAGAAAAAAAGCACCAAAAGAAAGAAAACCAAAAATAAAATTAAGTGCAAGTCCTTCAAGAGTTGGAGAGGATATGCCTGTAACTTTAAGATGGAAATCTAAAAATGCTGTAGAAGTAATTCTAGCGCTTGAGAGGGGTAAACAAATTCTTGTAAGTTTATCTGGCTCTTATGTAACACGACCTTCAGAATCAGTAACCTACACAGTTATCGCTTCTAATAAAGAAGGTAAAAAAGATATAGCAAGAGCACATGTTGAAGTAATGAAAGCCTTGCCTTTTCGAAAAGAAAAAGAAAGAAAGAAATAATATCAATAAATTTATAAATTAAAAACTCTTGAAACAAGTGAAAAAAGAGGTAAAAATAAAAAATGAGGGCAAAATTCATTTTGTTTTTAATTGGTTTGATAGTTTTGGTAGTAAGTGCTATAGGCTTAGGATTTAATTTTGGCTACACTCCTGGAGTTATTGCACAATTTCCCCAGGATCCAAGAATTTATTTTGGAATAACAGCAGTTCTTGGCTTGATTGCATTAATATCTGGAATGACAGCAAAATATTAAGAAAGTGAGGAATGGATTATCTTATAATATTTCTACTACCCCTTATATTTAGAAAGTGTCTTAATTTTCATGATGATTTTTATTGGTCTTAGAAATTCAGAAAAAACTTTTCAAATTTTTTTGTTTAGCAGCTTTCTCATATTTAACTATCTTGTTCAGGGCATTTTCAACTCTTTCTTCAGAAAAATCATGTTCCTTGCATAGAATTTCCTTGACTTTATTTTTATCCACTGCCTGAAACTTTATCTTGTAATTTTTTGTTATATCTGGTTTTTTAAAAAGTTCAAAAATCTTTTGCCATTCAAATTCTGGCTCAGGAACTTTACCTTCTTTAACCAGCTTATTAAGAGCGCGAAAAAGCAGCACAGGTTGTTTATAAATTTTAACAAGCTGCAAAGCTCTCTTAGGACCTATTCCTCTAATACCTTTGGGATTAAAGTCTGTTCCTATGAGTATGCTTAAGCAGATTAATTGATCTCTGTCAATTTGTAAAGTATTTAGTAATTTTTCAAGTTCAATTAATGTTGGCTGTATTGTTACAAAACCAGTTGGAGTTCTTCTTTTTTTTGAAAGAGTCAAGTTTTGAATTAATCTAGAAGCACCAAAGGGCAGTGCATCATAATCCTGAGATGCTACAGCATAAGCATCTCCTTGTCTTGTAATAAAAGCACATTGAGCTTCTCCTTCACTAGGAGCTTGAATAACAGGAATGCCCAATGCTTTAAGCAGTTTTTTTGATTCTTGTATCATTTCATCTGTCAAATACAAAATCTGGCGAGCAAATCTAAACATTTCAGCTTCAATACCTTTTTCTTTAGCTTCTTTGTATTTTTCTCTTGCTTCATATTTTCTTGCTTCTCTTGCTTTTGCTGTTTCTGCCTTTAATTCAGGAGGTTTACCATCAAAAACATAAATCAGTTTAAGACCTTTAGCCATAAGATTAGTGGTTCTGTAAAATAATCCAGAAAGGTGTGAAGTAATTCTGCTTTTTTTATCCATTAAAGGTGTGCCATCTGCTTGCCTAATATTAGCAAGAAACTGATATAAAGTGTTAAAGGCATCAACAGCTATGACCTTACCTCTTATTTCATCAAATTTTATCTCTTTTTTTGGAACTAATTCAGATATTTGCAAACCCATAAAAAAACAAAACAAAAGAGATATAAAAAATTAACTGAAATAATCTGTTTTTAAATTAATTGACATTTGAGTGTTATTAATTACAAATAACAAGTCAGGATAATTCTCTATCATGGTCTTTTCTTTTGTGACTTTTACTTCCTTGCCGTTAGTCCAATAATCAAAATTAAAAATTTTATTGCCTTCTTTTTCAGACCAAATACATCTTCCTTCAATTGTGTCTCCTTCTCCTCTAAAATAAATTTCATAAAGTTTAAAATGTTGCGGAAAAAGTATTCTTTCATTTATCTCTTTGTCACTCATTTTATAATGATTTTTACGTAAAAAAGCAGGTATATCAAATTCTGTTGTTCCACAAAAAATTGAAATAGGCCCTATCTCAGAAGCTATTTTTTGTAAATTTTCTTCATTAAAAAATTTAAGTTCCTGATATGAAAAATCTCTTATGATATCATAACCATTTATCATATTAATTCCACTAAGAAATTTGCTGATTTTTTTAATTTTCTCAATGGTTATATTGATATTAGGATTCATTTTTTAATTTTTTAACATTTTTGCTGATTTCACTCATAGCTTGGCCAAGATATGGATGATAAGCCAAATTATTCTTTCTTAAAAAAGAGACAGCAATTCTTTCTAACCAATATTTAAAATCAAAATCAGCACCTATTTTTTCATAATTTTCATACATTGAGTTTAATTTTTTAGCATACTTTCGAAATTGGCTTTCATATTTAGTTATGTCTAATTTATCTGATTTTAATGTGCTTTCTCTTTCAGAACTTTCAAATAAATTCATTTGTTCAAGTTTCATTTTTTATTTAGAATAAGGTTTTAATTCTTCTAATTTTTCTTTTATTTCTTTTTTATTTTTATATAATTTTCCATAAACAAAAACGTCATTACCCCTACTACGGATATATCTTTTAATATGATTCTCTCCTGCCTTTAGTAAATTTTTTGCTTCTAAAGTATCTCCTTCAGCAAGCTCAGAATAAGCAGGCTGAATATACAGGGCATCTACTCTTGCTGCTTGTCGAGTATCTTCCTTTTCTTCTGACTTCCAGAAACCAAAATATAGTAATGATAAAAAGCCAACTCCTGCAAGAGTAATTTCTATGCTTTTTTTTATTTTATTTCTTCTAGCTTTTTTTAGTTTTTCTTGTTCTTTAGATCTTTCATACTTCATTTTTTAAATTTTTAATTCTGATTTATTATGTTACTATCTGATAGGAATAACTTATTTATAAATCTTTTGGTTTATTTTAATTTGAAAAATATAACTTTAAGAAGTTTTAAAAATAAATATAGCTTTTAAATTTTATGTTATTTATTCCAATAGACATAGATTATGCAGATGATTCTAAAGGCAAAACTTGGATTAGGCTTTTTGGCAGAACGCAAGAAGGAAAAAGATGCTGTGTTCTTGATACTTGTGATGCTTTTTTTTATTTGATTCCAAAACCCCATGTTGATTTAAAAAAATATGCTGAAAAAGTTAAGAAAGTTAAGGTGGGGATTGGTAAACGCATAGCTACTGTTGAAAAAATTGAAATTTTAAATAAAAATTTTATTGGGAAGCCAGTTAAAGCATTAAAGGTTTATGTAACAAATCACAAAGACATTATGACTATTAAGGATGTAGTTAAGAGCTTTACTGAAACTCTTAAAAAACCAGAAACAGATATAAATTTTATAACAAGATATATTCTTGAAAAATCTATTAAGCCACTTCAATGGCATAATGTTGAAGGCAAACAACTGAGCAACAAAGAACTTAAAGCTCAAGGCTTATATGAGCTTGATGTTGATTTAATTATTAAGGCATCTAATATAAAACTTGCTCAAAAACAACTTATTTTTGAGCCAAAAATTTTAGCTTTTGATATTGAAGTAAGTGAACTTGAAATAGGTAAAGGTAAAATTCTAATGATATCTTTAGCTAATGATAAGTTCAGGAAAGTAATAACATGGAAACATTTTAAAAGTACTCCAAGTGAAGTTGAATTTGTAAAAGATGAAACTGAGCTGATAAAAAAATTTAAAGAAATTATTAAGAAAGAAAAGCCTGATTGTCTTGTGGATTATTTTAGTGATGGATTTGACTTGCCTTATCTGAGAGAACGTGCAGATGATTTAAAAATCAAACTTGATTTAGGTCTTGATAAAAGTAATGTGACTTTTATTAAAGGAATTATAAGTTCAGCAAAAATGCCTGGCATAGTACATGTTGATCTTTTTAAGTTTATTAATAATATTATTTCTCCTAACCTACAGTCAGAAACACTCACTCTAGATGAGGTATCTAATGAACTTATAGGTGAGAAAAAACTTAAGTTTGATTTAGAAAAAATAAACAAGCAACTTAAAGCCACAAAAGGCAAGCTTGCAGATGCTGAATGGAGACGTTATTGTCTTTACAATCTACAAGATTCAATACTTGCTTCCAAACTTTTTACAAAACTCTGGCCTAACATTGTTGAATTAACAAGATTAGCTAATGAACCACTGTGGACAACATCTCGAGCTTCTTATTCTAGTCTTGTTGAACATCACATCATTCATAATTTAAAACCATTTAATGAAATAATAAAGCACAGGCCTACAAGAGATAGGATAATAGAAAGAAGAAGACATACTTATAAAGCAGCTTCTGTGATGCAACCAAAATTTGGTCTTTATAATAATGTTGCTGTTTTTGATTTTAGAAGTTTCTGGCCAAATATTATTGTCAGCTTTAATATTTCGCCTTCAACTATTTTAGAAAAAAAAGAAAAAAATTCATATGAAGTAGAAGCTGAAATAGATAAAAAGAAAAAGAAAGTTTATTTTTCTAAACTAAAAAAAGGATTTATTCCTTTAATTTTAAATGAACTTCTAGAAAGAAGAAAAAAAGTTAAAGCAGAGCTTAAAAAGAAAAGAACTCCAATACTTGAAGCTAGAGATTATGGTTTAAAGACTTTAGCTAATGCAACTTATGGTTATTTTGGTTTTTTTGGAGCAAGATGGTATTGTATTGAATG
>JAUXAK010000055.1 GCA_030619955.1 archaeon
TTTTTATACTGGCTTATTGCTTCTTCAATTGGAATATCTTTGCATACAGCAAGAAGCACAAGTTCTATAGCATCTTTTGTAATTTTATTTTTTTCATATGCCTCAAGAACTTTAAAAAAGATTTTTTCTGTAAGCTTTTCTATTTGTTCTGAACTAAGGCTGTAGTGAGCTTTTATTGAATCTGGAACCAAAGCTACTGTTCTTGCAATAATTGCTGGTTTAATCTTTAGGATTAAAAGTTTATTAAAAAGTTCAATTTTCTTTTTCTGAATTAAAGCTTTTGCAAGTTCTTTATGAAGGCCTAAAGTTTCTAGTTCTTTAATAATATCTTGTTTAATTTTTGGCAAGCTCGCTTTAGCATCTTGAAGCATCTTTAGTGTTATTTTTACAAGAGGCAAGTCAGTTTCAGGATACATTCGTGCTGCTCCAGGAAGTGGCCTTAAAAATGTTGTTGAGCCATCTGGTTTAGCTTTTCTAACTTCTGGCTTGATTTTTTTACCTTTAGCTATTAAATTTTTTTGCCTCATTATTTCTGTTTCAATTGTTTTTTGTATTAATTTTGGTTCCTGAACACCTTTAATCTCAGTTCTTGAGCCTCCTTTAATTGACATGTTAACATCTTGTCTTATTGTTCCAATTCCTCTTTTAACTTTACAGCTTCTAAGAATTTCACCAATTTTTAAAGCAACTAGCTTTGCCTCTTCAGGACTTGAAATATCAGGAGAAGTTGCTATTTCAACAAGAGGAATTCCAAGTCTATCAAGCCTGAAAATAACCTCTTTATCTGTTTTTTTAATTATTCGGGCAGCATCTTCCTCAAGACAAACACTTTGAATTCCAATTTTTTTTCCTTTAACAATAATATAGCCATCTGTTGCAAGAAGCAATGTCCTTTGAAATCCACTTGTGTTGCTTCCATCAACAACTGTTTTTCTCATAATTTGTGTTACAGCCAAAGGCTTGGCATTCAGAAGCAAGGAAGTTTGTAAAGCAATGCGCAAGGCTTCTTCATTTATTTCTGTTGGCGGACATTCATCATATTCCAACAAACAAGTTGTATCTGAATATCCTTGATAAATAAATTGTCTTTTCCTAGTTTGCTCATAAGCTGCAGCCACATCAACAGCTCCTGTTTCACCAGCAGCAGCATAAATCCTTCTTTTTATGATTATATCAGGCTCATCTTGTCTTAAAATTGAAGGGCATTTACAGAAAAGTTTATGTGTATCAAGTTGCTGATGTATTTCTATCCCTGATTTTAAACCTATTTTTTTATAATCACCTTTTTGCATTAATTTTTTAATCTCACAATCTTATAAAAAACTTTCTAAAAAGAACTTTTATCTTGACTTGTTTAAATTTTTAAAAAAAGCTTCAATCCTTTCAGTATTTTCTTCACTTTCACCTAAAATCTCAATGATTCTTTTTTTATTAATTCTTTTTTTAGCACATTTGCCTAAAATTGTAGCATCAAATTGATCTTTTGGCCTATTGTGAGCAATTTTTGAAGCAATAAGATCCTCAAAAGCATACACTCTGATTTTTGGTCTAAAGTCAGAGTTGTATGGCAATTCAATTATTTTACCATTTTTAATCATAGGAATATAATTTTTTGAATCTAGATGGTCAAGGTCTTTAGGAGAATTTGAAATATTAAATTTTATTTCTGAAATTTTGTTAAGACTTCTAACTGAGAATATTGGTCTTTTTAAACCCATTCTCATAATCAAAATATCATATAAGTCATTTCTATCTGGAGATTCCACATTTTCACAACAGATTTTCTCTATAGCGCTAAGAATATGTTTATTATATTCTCCAGGTTCTTTTTCTAGTAATGAATTATAAACTGCTAAATCAATATCATCTGTACTTCTTATATAATCTTGTCGTTTAAGCTCATCATCTAAAAAGATGTCTTCAACATCTTTTTTATATGTTTTTGAAAGAAAATTGACTACATGAACTTGGGTAGCTGCTCCGCCAATAATTGTGGGATTTAGTTCTTTTTCTTGAAAAATTTTTGTGATTCTATCTAATAAAAAACAATATTCTTCATCTAAGATGTCATATAATCCTGCTTTCATAGAAATAATA
>JAUXAK010000045.1 GCA_030619955.1 archaeon
TTTAATAAGATTTAAAAACAAGTTATGCTTTTTAAGAATATGGTCAAAAAAACAATTAAAAAAATAAAGAAAAAAGAAGGGCAAAAGAGAGTAAAAAAAGAAAAAGAGAAAAAAGCAAAAAAAGCTAAAGTTAAAGCAAAAGCTAAACCTAAGCCATTTAAAGCTATGCTTGCTGGCGAGCGCGTTGTGAGTTCAGCTAAAGAATCTTTTGATTTATATGGAAAAAGTCGTTTTGGTGAGACAATAGAGAAGAAAATTTATTATTCACTTGTTGAGGCACTTTATTTGCTTGAAAAGAAAAGACTTGAAATTTTTGACAATAAAAAGAAGCTAAGCTTTGATGCTTTTCTTGAAAAAGCAAGAAAACTAGAACCTAATTTATGGACAAGATTCTGTGTTTTTCGCGACATGAGAAACAGGGGCTATATTGTTAAGACAGCATTAAAATTTGGTGCTGACTTTAGAGTTTATGACCGAGGTGTTAAACCAGGTGAAGCACATGCAAAATGGATTTTATTTCCTGTTTATGAAACATCAACTTTAACTTGGCATGAATTTAGCGCAAAGAATAGGGTTGCCCATTCAACAAGAAAAAACTTGCTGATTGCAATTGTTGACGATGAAAGTGATGTGACCTATTATGTTTGTGAATGGACTAGACCTTAAATTTATACTTAAATTTATAAATTCTTTATACCTCATGAAGAAATAAAATGCAAAACCAAAACATAACCAACACAGTTAAAACCAACACTTTAAATAATTTATCTCAGAAAAAACAAATTATTCTTGGTTTTCTAAATAAAAAAGGACCTTCCCTGCCTAGTGCTGTTTCTCGTGAAATAGGATTGTCATTATTATTAACTTCAGCCCTGCTTAGTGAAATGAAAGCTGAAAAAACCATAAAAATTAGCAATATTAAAATTGGAGGCTCTCCACTTTATTATATCAGGGGCCATGAATCTCAACTTGAATTTTTTATTAAACATTTATCTAAAAAAGAACAAGAAGCTTTTGAATTGCTCAAGAAAAAAGAAGTTATTAATGAAGAAAAACTTGAACCAGCACACAGAGTTGCTTTTCATGATATAAAAGATTTTGCAATACCAATGAACATAAAGTTTGGTGATAAAGAAATGACTTTTTGGAGATTATACACTTTAACAATAGAACAAGCTTCTAAAAAAATATCAGAGCTTTTGAAATCAAAAAAATTAGAAAAAAAAGCAGAAAAAGCAGGTGAAAAAGAAAGAGATGAAAAAAAGGAAATAAAAAAGAAAAAAGAAAAAAAAGACAAAGAAGCTTTTAAAACAAAAATTTATTCATGGCTCAAAACAAAAAGCTTGGAAATTGAAAAAACAGATGAAAATATTAAAGATATGATTATTGCATCAACAAAATCTAGTGTTGGCAAATTAAATTTTCTAGTTATTGCAAAGCAAAAAGCTAGAATAAATGAAGCTGATTTAAGTCTTGCTTATCAACAAGGCCAGCAAATAAAAATGCCTGTTCTTTTTTTAACCACAGGACAGCTCACAAAAAAAGCTGAAGAATATGCCAAAAGCCTTGGAAAATTTCTTATTATAAATAAAATTTAAAAAATCTAAAAGATTTTTAAACTCTGAAGCTTTGTTTTTCTACAGCCCCATGGTGTAGTGGTCAAATTATCTAGAAATTTGGATAAGGCTAAGCATGTAAGGCTTTGGTAAGTATTTTGCTTTGAGAAACCTTACGACAGCGGTTCGAATCCGCTTGGGGCTATTTTATTATTTTTGTCTTTTACATTGCAAAAGTTTAAAAACAAAATAAACTAAATCAAAAAAGAAAAAAATTTAGAGAAGAATGGCAACACTTTATGGTAAAGGCAGAGGCAAAGCAAGGTCGCATGCGCCCAAACCTGAAAAACCTTATTGGTTAAAGCTAACTAGCAAGAAAATAAAAGAAATAGAAGAAACTGTTGTGAAGTTAGCTAACAAGGACATGAACAGTGCAAAAATTGGTCTTGTGTTACGTGATAGTTATGGCATTCCAAACATTAAAATAGCTGTCAATAAAACAATTAACCAGATACTTAAAGAGCAGGATATTAAGACAGAGCCGCAAGAACTTGTTGCTCTTGAAAAGAGGGCAAAAGCTTTGAAAAAACATTTTGAAAAAAACAAAAAAGACATGACAGCAAAAAGAGGCTTACAGTTGACTGAAGCAAAAATAAGAAGACTTAAAAAATATTATAAAAAGAAGAAAAAACTTTAATTTCTTCTAGTAAAATAAAAAAATGAATCTGAAGGATAGTATTAATAATGCTGTGAAAAGGCTAAGACAGATTTTTTCAGAAAAAGGGTTAATTAAAGTGATAACACACATTGACACAGACGGCTTGACATCAGCTGCTATCATGACCCAGATACTTCAAAAGTATAATCAGGAATTTTGGATAACAACAGTAAAGCAGCTTGAAAACGAGTTTTTAAAACAACTTTTAGCACAGTTACATTCGCAAAAATGGAAAGCAATTATCTTTCTTGATCTTGGTTCAAATAATCTAGAAAAAATAAAAGAACTTTCTAAGCATACAACTGTTTTTGTTATTGATCATCATGAAATAGGGAAAGGTTTTGAAAATCTTGAAAAATTTGAAAATGAAAACTTTTATTTTATTAATTCTTTATTTGAAAATGAAAAAGTTAGTGCATCTGGTTTAACTTATCTTTTTGCAAAAGAACTTCAGTGTGATAAGAAACTTGCACAGCTTGCAGTAATTGGCATGATAGGTGATGTTCTTGATAAAGTGATGAGTAAAACAAATAAGCTTATTCTCGAAGATGCCAAAGATAGTGGCTTAAATCTTAAGAGGGGCTTAACTCTTTTTTCAGCCATGAGGCCATTACATAAATCACTTGAATTTTCTAATATTTTTATTCCAGGAGTGACTGGCAATACTAATGGCGCACTTAACTTACTTCGTGACATTGGAATTGAAATAAAAACAAAAGATAGAAATTATTACAAAAATTACAAAACACTGCTTGATCTCAATAAAGATGAAGTTTCTAGGCTTATAACAACAATACTTGTAAGAAGAGTAAATTATGGCCAAGACCAGAATGTGATTGATAATATTTATTTAATAAAAATAGCAAATCATCTATGGGATGCAAGGGAAATAAGTGCTATGATAAATGCGTGCGGAAGACTAGGGTATAGTGGCCATGCAATATCATTTTTACTTGATTCAAAACAAGCAAAAGAAGAAATAGAGATAATTTACAATAAATATAAGTATCATATTATAAAAGCACTAAACTGGGTTAACAACACAAAAAAAATTCAAGGAAATAATTATATTATTGTTAATGCTAAAAATTATGTAAAAGATACAATGATAGGCACTGTAATCAGCATCTTAACCTCATCTTTTTTATATCCAAATGGGACAATTTTTGTTGGTTTAGCTTACAGGGATAAAAAAATAAAAATTTCTGCAAGAGTTGTTCAGGATAAAGGCAAGGAAAGTCCTGTTAATTTATATCATCTTCTTGATTCTGTTATAAAATTAGTTGGCGGTGAAGTAGGGGGCCATACTGGCGCAGCAGGTGCTTTAATCAGCCAGGATAAAGAAAAGGAATTTATTGAATTACTACAAAAAGAACTTGAAATGCAAGAAATAAAAATTAAGATTTAAAAACCTTGACTTCTTGTAAAATAAAAATAAAAAAATAAAGAAATAAAGCAAAAAAACAAAAAGAATAAACAAAAAATGCCAAAAAAATTACGTGTTA
>JAUXAK010000049.1 GCA_030619955.1 archaeon
ATTTTAGCTTTCACTTTGACATAGAAGGCTCTCCTTCCAATTTTTACATAAGAATAATGGAACAGGTCAAAAGGTCTTTTTTAGGAATTTGGAGCAATGTCGGGCCACAGGTCTCCTATGAATGTAATTATATCCAACATAGGAGAAATATATATCGTAGACAATGTGATTAATGATATGTCAGGATAAATGATAATCTTAACCATTTCTTCCTTCCATTTTTCACACTTAAAATAAGATTTTTGGATTAAGTATTGCTTCTCCTGCAAAGATTATTGCCCCAGCTTCTATTTATGGCAGTATAAAAATTAGAAATAATGGTGGGAAATTATAACTAACTTCTTATTCATTTTTACTAATTAAAAATCTCAATAATATTTAAATCCTTTCTCACGCCACCTTAACCAAATCCGTCACAAAATCACCTGCTCTCAACCTAATTATCTTAACACCCTGTGTGTTTCTTCCCATAACTCTTATATCTTTGCAAGGAACTCTAATCACCATACCTTTTGCTGTTGTTGAAATTATGCTGTCTTTTCCTGTTACAAGTTCTATTCCAATAACATTGCCATTTCTTTCTGAACAATTTATATTTATTATTCCTTTGCAAGCTCTTGATGTTTTTCTATAATCCTGTATAGTGTTTCTTTTGCCATAACCTTTTTCAGTTATAGTCAGGATGCTTAGCTCTTTATCTTGTTGTGCTTCTTTGTTTAAAACTTCTAAACCAATAACTTCATCATCTTTTTCAAGTTTTATTGCTCTAACTCCATAAGCAGCTTTTCCCATTTCTCTGATATCACTTGCCTTGAATCTGGCTGCTATTCCTTTTTTTGTTGCTAAAATAATTTCATGCTTATTATCAACAATCTTTGCCTCTACAAGATTATCATCCATAGGCAATGTTATGCTTCTGACTCCTGATTTTTTAATTCTTAAAAACTTTTCAAGGCTGATTCTCTTTGCCATGCCTTTTCTTGTTATTATAAAAATAGAATTAATATTAGTAATAGAAGAAGACAGATCTTCCTTGTTTTCTTTACTTTCTTTATCCTTACTTTTACTCTTACTTCTAGTTTTTAATTGCTCTTGGGTTAATGGAATTACAGCTTTAATTTTATCTGTAATTTGCAATAAGTTTATGAGAGCTTTGCCTTTACTATATCTTGCTGCTGATGGAATATTGTATGCCTTTAGAGTGTAGAGTTTTCCTCTTTGTGTCAGGAATAAAATGTTGTGATGTGTGTTGCAGACAAACACTTTTTGAACAAAGTCTCCTGTTGTTAATTCAGTTCCTGTAATGCCTCTGCCGCCTCTATGCTGTTCTTGATAGACTTTAAGAGGCATTCTTTTAATATATCCTTTTGATGTCAGCATAACAGCAACTTCTTCTTTCTTTATAAGATCAGTTTCTTTTAGCTGAACTAGTTTTCCAATTATCTTAGTTCTTCTTTCATCTCCATATTTTCTTTTTAATTCCTGAAGTTCTTTTATTATAATATATAAAATTTCTTTTTCACTTTCTAAAATCTTTGTTAATTCATCAATCTTGATTTTTGTTTGAGAATGCTCTTTTTTAAGTTTATCTTGCTCAATTGCTGTTAATCTTTGTAATTTCATATCAAGGATAGCTTGAGCTTGTTTCTGGCTTAGCTTGTATTTTTCAATCAAACCTTTTGCAGCTTCTGTTATGCCTTTTGCTCTCTTGATTAAGGTTATAATAGAATCAAGATTTTTTAGCGCAATGATTAAGCCATCTAAAATATGCTTTTTATCTTGAGCAACATGAAGCTCATATTGTGCTCTTTTTCTAACTACATTTTGTCTGTGTTTTATGTAACATTCAATTAACTGCTTTAAATTAAGAACTTTTGGCTGGCCTGAAACTAATGCTAGAATATTAACATAAAACTTTGTTTCAAGAGGTGTTAATCTGAATAACTTGTTTACAATCAGCTTTGAATTTGCCCCTTTTCTGAGAATGACGGCTATCCTGATATTATCTTTAGCAGATTCATCCCTAATATCTGAAATATCTTCAAGTTTTTTTTCCTGAACAAGTCTTGCTATTGTTTTTATAAGCTCAGCTTTATTAACTTGATAAGGCAGCTCGCTGATTATAATGCATTCTCTTTCACCTTTTGCTTTTTCAATACTTATTTTTCCTCTTATAGTAATGCTTCCTTTTCCTTGTTGATATAGCTCCAAAAGGTTTTCTTTGTAAAGATAACCTGCTGTTGGAAAATCAGGCCCTTGAACATAATCCATGAGTTTTTCTATTGATATATTGGGATTTTTAATGCAGGCAATAATAGCATCAATAACTTCATTTATATTATGTGGAGGAATATTTGTTGCCATTCCAACTGCTATTCCTGATGCACCATTAATTAACAGATTAGGAAGTTTGCCAGGCAGTATAACTGGCTCTTGCAATGAATTATCAAAATTAGGAATCATTTTTACTGTTTTCTTGTCTATATCTTGTAAAAGCTCTTCTGATATTGCTTTTAACTTACCTTCTGTATAACGCATTGCTGCTGCAGGATCATTATCTATACTGCCAAAATTTCCTTGCCCATGCACAAGAGGATAACGAAGAGAAAATGGCTGAGCCATTCTAACAAATGCATCATAAATAGCTATATCTCCGTGAGGATGATATTTTCCCATGCAATCTCCCACAATTCTTGCTGATTTTTTTGTCTGCTTGTTATGTTGCAGATTCATTTGATGCATTGCATAAAGAATTCTTCTCTGAACAGGTTTTAAACCATCTTCAGCACTAGGCAAAGCCCTGGAAACAATAACAGACATAGCATAATCAATATATGCTTTTTTCATCTCTTCTTCAATCTTAGCTTCTTTCACTGTTTCATCTTTGCTTATATGAGAAAATGCTTTTTCTTTCTCTTTCTCGTTTTTCTTTTCTATCTTTTTGTTATTTTCTTGTGCCATTTTAAAAATAAATTAATGCTTCTTTGGGGTTATTTTGAATATCCTTTATTTTATCAAGATAATGTTTAACATGTTAAATGAAATAATCCAGCTTTTCTTTGTTTTATTTCATTGAATTTTTTTATTGCAATTGGTGTTGGAGCCTCAATAACTTTAATATTTTGTTTTTCAAGCTCAGCTTTT
>JAUXAK010000016.1 GCA_030619955.1 archaeon
CAAGGAAAGAACATTTATTACACCCCCCCATTTATCTATTCTGTTGCAGGATTTGATGTCCATTCTGACTGGGCTTTTCTCGACTGCAGTGAAGCTTCAGACTTTTCAAATTCCTCTTTTAGAGGGTATGCCGCAAAAACAGCAAAATGAAAATCAAAGAAATTTTTGGAATTAATTTGGAAGAAAAGCAGAAAGAGTTAGAGAAAAAACTAGCTGAAGAAGAAAGACAAGAAAAATTGAATAAATTAAGGAAAAAAAGGCAAACTAAGACAGAAGCAACACAATCAATTCAAGAAAAAGTAATGTCAAACATCAATCTTGAAAATTATATCAAACTTCCACAACATAACTTATATGTTGGGAAAAATAAAATTCTACACAATCTTACATGGCAGAATACATGGAATGAACTTGAAAAACAAGGCTTACAAATGTTAACAATAAAACAATTCATGGATTTTCTTGAGCTTTTGAGACAAGGTACTCAAGGAAAATTGATTTATAATTCAAAAGGCAATCAAATTTCAGGTCAAGAAATAAAAGCAATTTATAATGAAATAACAAAAAAAAGAAGCCTTTGGGGAGCTGAATGGCTTGATGCTTATTTTGAGCAGCAACAAGATGGCCTTTACATTTTAACTCAAAATAAAAAACATAAGGAAAAACTAGAAAATTGTATAGAAAAAGTTTGTTATGTTGAGCTAAAGTTCAATAGCCAAGGACTGCCAACAAAAAAATCATCTAATCAAGAATACAAACAAGGAAAAAATATTCATTACTATTATCCAAGAGGTGGCCGTGTTGCTGGATTCTATGCAGACTATAATAGGGATTTCCTCGACTGCAGCAGGGATCCTAAGAGCTCGAGTTCTGCCCCCGGGGTACGTGGCGCGAAAAAAATATAATTTTATTTTTCTTTATATCTTGCTTCAATAATTTTTTTCATTACCTCAGCTTTCTTTTTATTAAGCTTTGCTTTTGTCAGATTTTTTTCTTTTGCATTTATTACAGCTTTAATTGTTTTGAATTGTCTGAGAAGGGCTTTGGCTGTTGCAGGCCCGATTCCAGGAAAAGATTCAAGAATAAATTGCTGTTGTTCCTGTAAACTATAAGCTTTTCTTTTTGCTTTAAGTGATATTTCTTTTGGCTTCTTTTTTTGCCTCTTTTCAAGTAAAATTAAGAAAGAAGCTGTATCTTCATAATTTTTTGTTAAAATTATTGGAATTTGAAAGTCAAGAATAATTGATAATAACATTCCTTTAATCGCATTAGGATTTATTTTACCAAATTCATATAAAGGAAAGTCATCTGTGCCTTCAATAATCAAAAGCTGTTGAGGATATTGTTTAAGTTCTTCAAGCTGCCTTAAAAGCCGCTTGCTTAGCATCGAGCTGATAAAATCTGATATTGTTTTTCTTTCTATAGCTATATTTCCTATAATATAATCAGCAACTTTTAACTGTTCAAGCTTAATTTCCTGTTTTTCTTCTATAAGTTCTGCCATAACCAAGGAATTTTTTTCTCTTTTATCTATAATTATCATTTTTAATAAGATTTTAAAACTAATCAGACTTTTAACTTTTATGTTAACAAAAATTTTAGGTGCTTTTGATATTTTTGTAGCAGTAATTCTCTTTTTAATTGTATTAAAAATTGCAATGCCATTTCAACTGTTGTTGGTTATAATTATTATTCTTGCGATAAAATCTATTCCATTTTTTATTTCGTTTTGCTTGGCTAGTATGATAGATCTTATTGTTGTGATTTTTTTAATAATAAACTTCTTTTTTAATTTACCTGTTTTTTTGTTTTTATTTGCTGCTCTTGCAATTGCACAAAAAGGAGTTTTTAGTTTGCTTTAATATTGGATTCCTTTTTTTGCTATAAGTTTTTTTGGCATTTTTATAACAGAAATTTTATTTGCAAAATCAGAAAAATTAATTAAAGCTTTTGGAGCATACCTTCCTGTTAAAACAATATCAAGATCTTTTTTTGTTTTTTGAATTTTTTTTAATGAATTTATAACTTCTTTTACATTTATTAATTTTAAATAAACTGCAAGATTTATTTCATCAAAGATAAGAAGATGTGGTTTTTCTTTTTTTACAATTTTTTCTGCAAAAGTCAAAGCTTTTTGTGCAAGTTTTCTGTCTTCTTTTGTTAAATTTTTAAAACCTTTCCAACCTTTTCTGCCAAACTGATAAATTTTATAATTTGGAAATTTTTTTGCTATTTTCCATTCCCCTGTTTTTTTCCACCACTTAAGAAATTGAATAATTATAACTTTATGGCCATGACCTAGACTTCTTAAAGTTAAACCTAATGCATTAGTTGTCTTGCCTGCCCCTTTACCTGTGTAGAGATAAATTGCCATTCTTTTATTATTTTATTTTTATAAAGCACATTCAGTGCAAGCTGAACCACCTGCATAACCTAATTTAGCTTTTGTTAATTTTTTACCCTTTCCCAAGTAAAGTACTTGTTGTGGTTTACTTCCGTATCTATAGATAGTTATGCCTTTACATTTTAGTTTCCATGCCAGAAGATAAGCTTTTTTTATTTGTTCTATTGAAGCTTTTTTTTGTAAATTTATTGTCTTGCTTACTGCATTATCAACATGTTTTTGAAATGTTGCCTGCATTTTAATATGCCATTGTATTGGAATTTCTAAAGCTGTAATATAAACTTTTTTCATGTCACTTGGCAAATTTGTCTTTTTTATTGAGCCAGTTTGCGCAATTTTTTTTATTAAATCATTTGTGTAAATATCTTTTTTTATTGCTTCTAGCTGAAAGTCTTTATTTATTTCAATAAGCCTCTTTTTTTCCATGATTTCTCTAACATAAGCTATTGCAAATAAAGGTTCAATGCCTGATGAACAGCTGGCTATTATACTTATAGAGCCTGTTGGAGCTATTGTTGTACATGTTGCATTTCTTAAGCAAGGCATTTTTTTCAATTTACTTTTTTTGAAGTTGGGAAAAGAACTTCTTTTTTTTGCTAGGGCTATTGATGCAGCTCTTGCCTCTTTGCTTATAAATAACATAATTTTCTTTGCTATCCTTAGCGCCTGATTTGAATTATAAGGAATTCTTAATTTTATGAGCAAATCAGCAAAACCCATAATTCCTAGACCTATTTTCCTGTTTGCTTTTGTTATTGCTTTGATTTCAGGAAGAGGATATTTGTTTGCATCAATTACATTATCAAGAAAATGAATTGCTATGTGAATTACTTTTTTTAATTTATCAAAATCAATTTTTTTATTTTTGACATACTTTGTCAAGTTGATTGAACCTAAGTTACAGGATTCATATGAAAGAAGTCCTGCTTCGCCACATGGATTTGTGCTCTCAATTTTTCCAAGTTTTGGAGTTGGGTTATGTTTATTATGTTCATCTATAAAAACAAGTCCAGGATCACCGCTTGTCCAAGCAGCTTTGCATATAGTATCAAAAAGTTGCTTTGCATTTATTTTTCTTACAATTTTTTTATTTCGCGGGTTTATTAAAAAAATATCTTTATTATTTAGTGCAGCTTGCATGAACCTATCTGTAACTGCAACAGATATATTAAAATTACTTAATCTTTTTGCACCTTTCTTTGAAATAATAAATTCTTCAATATCAGGATGATCTATATCCAAGATGCCCATTGCTGCCCCACGTCTTTTTCCGCCAGCTTTTATTACATCTATTGTTGCGTCATAAATTCTCATAAATGATACTACACCTGAGGCTACTCCTTTTGTTGACTTAACAATATCATCTTTAGGTCTTAATCTTGAGAATGAAAAGCCTATACCTCCTCCACTTTGCATAATTAAGGCGGTATTTTTAAGTGTTGTAAATATGCTATCAAGAGAATCTTCTATTGGAAGCACAAAACATGCTGCAAGCTGGCCTAATTCTGTTCCTGCATTGAAAAGTGTTGGTGAATTTGGCAAGAACTCTAGATTTTTCATTACTTCAAAAAATTCTTTTTCACTTTTTTTTGCATTCTCTCTATAGCTTTTATCTATTGCTGCGATTGCTTTTGCAACTCTTCTAAACATTTGTGTTGGAGTTTCAATAATCTTGCCTTTATCATCCTTAAGAAGATAACGCTCTTCAAGGACTTTTAATGCATTTGCACTAAATTTCATATCATCTCTAATTTTGAAAAATTGCCTTATTTCACGAGCAATATGCCTTGAACGTCTGTATAAAGAGTAAACTTTGAAAAGCCTTTCATTGTATTTTTCAAGAACTTCTTCAACAATTTCCTGTATCTGCTCAACTGTTGGAATTTTTTGTTCAAACTTATCAATTCTTTCATTTAATAAATAAACTACATCAAAAGTAATTTTTCTTGCAGCTCTTGCATTATCAAGTCCAAGAACAGCCATTGCTTTAATAACAGCATTAGTAATTTTTTTTGAGTTAAATGGAACTAAAGAGCCATCCCTCTTCCTAATCTTTCTAATTTTATTAATAGCTTTGGTTTTTCTTTTTTGCCTCTTTTTCATAAAAAAACAAGCCATTTATATTTTAAAAGTCTTTTTACTTTTTATTTTCCTCTTTTCCTCTTTTTTCTTTTATATGTTTTAAAGTATAATGATTTTTATAAATCAACAAGTTTATATTAAAATATGAAAATTAACCTTAAAAGACCTGAAAAAGATAGTTATTTTATGAGCATTGCAAAACAAGTTGCACAGAGAAGCACGTGTTTAAGAAAAAGATTTGGTGCTGTGCTTGTTAAGGATAATACAATCGTCTCAACTGGCTATGTTGGCGCTCCCAGAGGCATGCCAAATTGCATTGATTTAAAAAAATGTTTAAGACAAGAGTTAAATGTTCCAGGAAGATCAACATATGAATTATGCAGGAGTGTGCATGCTGAGTTAAATGCAATAATAAATGCAGCAAGATTTGGTGTTAGTATTCTTGATTCAATAATGTATATCCATGGTGAGAATATTGATGGCAACATTATAATTGGCAAGCCATGCAAATTCTGTAGAAGGGCAATTGTAAATTCTGGAATAAAAGAAATTGTATTGCCTGCTGAAAAAGGATTTAAAAAATATGTTGTTAAATACTGGATAAAAGAAGCAAAAAAAGATCCTGTAAAAGATTTGCATGAGCCTAGTTTTCTGTAATTAAGTTAAAAAATAAAAGAATTAAATTTGTTTTTTCTTATAAGTAGTAACAAATAGAAAGATTTATAAATCCCCAAATCTATGTCATAATGGAGGTATTGTAAAAATGGGAAATGATCTATATTTCAAAGAACTCGAAAGGCAAAGTCCAGGACCGTTAATTAAATCATCAAAAGAAGACATGTTGTTAAAGGTAGAATTATTAATTCAAAAAAGTGGTTTAAATAATGCTGATAAAAAACATTATGAGAAAATGTTTAAAAATATTATTGAAAAATACTACTGATTGTGAAAAAATACCTATAGCCTCAGCTGAACCTATTCTTCAAGACATTTTATATATAATTTGAGAACTTAAATTATTTAAAATTCACTGATTTTCTTTTGTTTCTTTTTATCTTTTTTTATTCCTTGTTTTAATCCATGCTTTAGATTTTCAAGAGCTCCATACATTTTTCTTTCTTTATAATAAGCTGCCCAGTGATGGCTTTCATCTCTTGTGCCTTTTGCCATTAAAATAATTAGCTTGCCTGGTTTCAACCTAGCTGTTCTACCCCGTCGCTGTATAGTCCTAATAGCACTGGGTATTGGTTCATAAAAAACAACAAGGTCAACTTCAGAAATGTCAATGCCCTCTTCACCAACTGAAGTTGCAACAAGACAATTTATATCTCCTTGTTTAAATTCATGTAAAATAAGTTGCTGTTCTTTTTGGCTCATGCCATCAAATTTTCTTTTTGCTTGTCCAATGAAAATTTTTGATTTTATATTTAGCTTTGTTAGCTCGTTATTTATTTTATTTACTGAATTTCTATATTGTGAAAATATTATTGCTTTCAGATCTTTTTTTCTTTCTAGCTCTTGTTTTATTATTTCTTTCAACTTTTCTAATTTGGGATGCTCTTCTTTTGCTTTAAAAAGTTTGGCTAGTTTAAGATAAGCATCTTGAAATTCTTTTGTGTTTACAAGCTGTGTTACAGCTTTGCTTTTCTTTTGTCTTGCCTGTTCATATAAATCATTTAAATAAGAATAAGAAGTTTCAATTCCTTGTGTTTCAAGAAGTTCTAGGGCATGACTTAGCTTAATAATCTGTGCACAAACACTTATTCCTCTTAAAATATTAAAATGTCTATTGCCTGTTGCTATCATTTTTTGGAATCTTTTTTGCATTTCAAGAATATTTATTTTTGTTGGCCTGCCAAAAAGCAACTTTCTGTTTTTAAGTTCTTCAATTCTTTTTTTATGAATTCCTTTTAGCAAAGCTATTATTTCCTTTATTTTAGAAGGTAGTTCAACTTTGATAATTTCCCTTGTTAATTTTTGTAGATAAGGCTTGACATCCTCGCTATCTCTTGTTCTTATTTCAACTTTTTCTATGCCCAAATTTTTACATATTTGTTTAATTGTTTTTGAATCACTTGATGGAGAAGCTGTCAAGCCAAGCACTCTTGGATTTTTTGCTTGTTTTAAATATTGCTCAACAACATAAGTATAAGCATAATTCTTAACACAGCGATGACATTCGTCTTCAACAAGTAAATTTACATTTTCTAAATCAATTAGCTTGTTCTTCAAGTCATTGGAAATACATTGTGGAGTACTAAGCACAACATTAGCTATTTTCCATATTTCTTTTCTTTTTAATGCATTAATTTTACCTGTGAAAAGATGCAGTTCCTTATTTTTATTTGATGAATATTTTTTAAAATAATCAAGCCACTGGGCAGCTAATGGCCTGGTTGGAGCGAGAATTAATATTTTAGTAGATGGAAATTCTTTTAATCTGTAGTCAGCAAGTATCACTGCTGGAAGAGTTTTCCCCAAACCAGTTGGCAGCACAACTAAAGTATTATGTTTTTTTGCAGTTTCAAAAATAGCTTCCTGATATGCTCTTGGCTCAATTGATTCCATATCTATACATAGATCAAAAGTTTATAAAGAATTCTTTATTTTATTAGCTATTTCTTGCATTTCTTCTTCTGGAATTTGTTTTGTAGGCCATTCTTTAAATTCATCACTAGAAAATCTTGGTATTATATGAATATGGACATGGGGTACAATCTGCCCTGCTTCTTTTCCTAGGTTTATATCTATGTTGCAAGAGTCTATATTAAAAATTCTTAGTATTGCTTTAGTTATCTTTTTTACAATAAGAATTATTTGACTTAGAGCGTCATTTGGCATATCTAAAATAGTTTCATAATGTTTTTTAGGAATAATAAGAACATGTCCCTTATTAACAGGATTTACATTAAGAAAAGCAAGAAAGCTTTTGTCTTCATAAACTTTAAAACAAGGCAGTTTTCCTTTAACAATCTTACAGAAAATACAATCAAAGCTTGAATCAGAATTTGACATTTTTTTAGCCAATATAACGACAAATTGCCTTTACTTCTTCATCATTGAATTTGTTAATATTAGAATCGTCAAGAGTAAGTAATTCTTTTTCTAATTCTTTCATGTTTTCTATTTCCTTTGTTTCTTGTTTTCTCTTTTTTCTTTTTGGCATTTTTTTTAATAGAATCTTTAACTTATAATCTTTTCCTTTTTCTACAAAATGGACCCACCGGGAATTGAACCCGGATCTCACCCTAGCCAAGGGCGCACTCTTCCGTTGAGCCATGGGCCCATAATTGATAAAGAATAAAAGAAATCTTATAAATTTTAAGTATTTAGTATTTTAAGGTTTTATTTTTGAGATAAAAGCTGTTATATTCTGTATCTGATTACCAATTATAAAATAAACAATTCCTAAAATCAAAACTATAAAAAATAAATTTTCTCCAAGTGAGGAAGTTTTTATTGGTCCTTTTGTTTTGAAAGAAGAGGCTTTCCAAAACCATTTGATGCCTGAAACAGTAAATGAATCTGCTGCAAGATGCAAGAAATAACCTACTGATAAGGCAGCAGAATAAATCATTGATAATTTAAAAAAATAAGTTATTATAAAAGATAAAATAAAAAAGATTAGAATACCAAAAAGAGAATGGAAAAATCCTCTGTGTTCTGAAAAACCTGCAATTGTTTTTCCTATGCCCAAAAGATAATGTTTGTTTATGAAACTGCTTGGTGAATCTATGTCAGGCAAAATAGCACCTAAACATAAAACCAAGCCAAAAGTAATAGATAAATTAAAAGAAAATATTTTACAAAAAAGAAGATAAAAGAAAAGTGCAAAGAGAATATGTGTGCGAAACATCATTTTAAATTTTTTAATTCAACAAGAAGAGTGCCTATCTTAACTCTTTTTTGTTCCATACTGTTGAGTTCTCTGATTGTTACTGAATTGTCTTTAGAAGTTTGATTATCTATTGTAATACAATATGGTGTTCCTATCTCATCTTGTCTTCGATACCTTCTGCCTATGCTGTCAGTTTCATCATAAAAGCAAGAAAAATCTTGCTTAAGAAGATTATAAACTTCTTTTGCTTTTTCAGGCATGCTCTCTCTGTTTACAAGAGGAAAAACTGCAATGTCTATTGGTGAAACTGTCAAAGGAAATGAAAATAATGTTCTTTCTTTTTCTTCTTTATAGAATAGGTCCATTAAAGCCCAGATGTTTCTGTCAACTCCAAAACTTAGCTCAAGAACATGCGGAATAAATTTTTTATTGTTCCAGAAAACATGCAGATTTTGTTTACTATGCTTTTCATGCCCTAATAAATCATGATCTGTTCTATAATGAATTCCTGCAACTTCTTTAAAACCACCTATAGTTTCAAGATTAAGCTCAATATCCCAATGAATCTTGTTATAAAATGCTTTTTCTTTTTCACTTAATTCACGGAATCTAAACATGTTTTTAGGAATTTTTAGCTTTTCAAGATAAAATTTCTGGACAAGAACCATGTTTTTAACATAAAGTTTAGGCAGCTTTAATTTTTTATTTGTTTCTTCACAACTTATTTCTTTTACTTTTTTTTCCTTTTGAGGCAGCATGATTAATCTATATTTTGAAATTTCTTTCCATTCTTCCTTTTCTAGTTTATTTATTTCATCTGGGTCAAAGAAAATTTGAAGTTCAGCTTGTGTAAATTCTCTCAATCTAAAGAATAATTGTCTTGGAGAAATTTCATTTCTAAAAGCTTTACCTATTATTGCTATACCTAAGGGCAATTTTTTCCTTGTAGCTTCAAATTCACGCTTAAATGCAAGATAAGAAGCTTGAGCTGTTTCTGGAGTTAAATGAGCTAAATCCTTTACACCAGCTGCTCCTAGTGTGATAGGAAACATCATATTAAACCATTTAACCTCAGAAAGATGCCAGGAGTTGCATTTAGGACATTTAAGCTTGTTTTTTCTTATTAAATTAGACATTTCTTCTGTTGTAAGCTCTTCTGCCTTGATTTTTAAATTATCTTCAATAAATTGGTCTGCCCTGAATCTGAAGTGGCAAGTTTTACATTCAATAAGAGGATCATTAAAATGTTCCAAATGGCCTGAAGCAATAAAAACTTGTTCTGGCAGGATTGATGATGGCTCTATTTCATAATAATTTTTACAATTACTAAAAAAATGAGAACGCCATAGTTGTTCAAATTTCTGCTTCATGGCTTTACCAAGATGACCATAACTATAGAAACCTGCTTTACCACCATAAATTTCAGCAGTTGGCCAAAAAAAACCTCTTTTTAATACAATCGCTGTTATTTTATCCAGCTTTGCAATTGCCTCTTTTTTCTTTATTCTCATATTAGATTTTAGAATACCTTATTTAAATTTTTTTGCTTTTTATTTATTCTCTTTTTTGCCATATAATTTTTTATGTATTTTAATTAATTTTATAGTGGCAACAAACAAAAAGTTTTATAAATACTACAATCCTGAAAAGAGCATGACAGAAGAAATAAAATTAATTCCAAAAGAAATAAGGGAAGTAGATTTTCCTGTAGCAAGATTTTTATCAAAACAAGAACAAAAACAATATGAGGAAGCTTGCAAGAAATATGGAAAAAGAGCAAGACAATCTCTGAAGGTTCCTATAAAAGGCTCAAATTTATTCAAGGTTCTTTTATTAAATCAAGAGGGTATAAGGACAGCAACCCTGCCTGAATTAGACTTGATAGTAGATCAAGATAGAACTTTTTTAATAGGACATTCTGAAGATTCTCCTTCTCTAGTTTTAAGAAGTGTAGGAGATTCTTATAAAAAGAATGATTATTTAGCTAAATCTCTAGCTAAGCTTTTAAAGAGAAGAAAATTTAATCATTCTGTTGTTGTAAATGGAATAAAAATTGAAGAAGACAATGATTCTCCATATGGTCTAAAATTTAAAGAAGCAGAAAATTTTAATTTTTTTAATGCTCCAGAATTAGACTATGAAAATAATTATACAAAATTTTCAAGATTAGATGAAAGAGGAATGCCTATTTTTGATGAAAATGGAGATAGACGTTTGTATACAGAAAAAAGGGGCCTTTCCAGGTTGTACCTTAATGGGTACTTGGACTTGTGCTCC
>JAUXAK010000025.1 GCA_030619955.1 archaeon
ATTATCTGGGATTTGCTGAATTCTTTGCCTGTCGACATGATTGCGGCAAGTATATCATATGTCTACCGCAGGTGCGGAAAAGCAACATGCAAATGTCAAAAAGGAGAAAAGCACGGGCCATATCCTGCCATTCAGATAAAAATTAAAAACAAAAGGACAGTTAAAATGATAAAAAAAAGTGGGGTTATTCCAAGAGCCAATTTGTTGAGTATATTTCCCGGAACAAGAATTTATAATGAAGCCATTAAAAAAGGATTAATAAAAGATGAATTAGAATTATTAAGAAAATATAGCAAAGAAAATGCCCCGCAAGGAAATAGAATTTTGATTAATATGACTTCAGTTAGCGATGAAAAATTAATTTATGTAAGAGATAAGATTAGGGATGAATTAAGAATAATTAACGAAGAAAAATTTTATAAAAACTTATCTTAGTTTTTTCAGTTTTTTAGTCTCCTCTTTTCTTTTTAATATCTCTGTTCATTTTCTCTTATTTTTATGATTTTCTCAAGTTCATTTTCCTTTTTTATTAATTCTATCTTTTTTATGTCTGGATGTAAACAATTTCCAGAAAAATAAATAGATAATGGAAGCTTTATAGAATTAAATTCATACTCGATAGTAATTTCATCATATACTCTTGCTATATATTTAATATCACTCATAATCTGCATTCAGTTTTTCATCCTTTTTTAATTTTCTGCTTCTTTTTTAATTCATTTAAATCAATTTCAGGAAAAGAATAACTTATTAATCCACAGTCTCTGCATTTATACATAGTTGGCAGGCCTAAAGCTGTTAAACCGCTCAAGCCGCCTTGATGACTTATTTTAACATTAATGCTGTTGCATCTAGGGCAAATTTTCACATATCTGCTTGATTTTTCAAATTTTTTATTTTTCTTTTTAAATGGCCACATAAAAAACAAAAGAAAAAAGAATTTAATAATTTAACTGAAAATTGATAAAGATGATATAAAAGAGATATAAGGATATAAGAAAAATTTCTTTGCCTCTTTTCTTCTCTATTTCTCTCTTACTTTATCTCTACTTTTGGCACTGCTGCTTTGATTGTTTTACTAAGCTCCCTGATTTTTATTTTTGCTTTTTTTAGCTTTTCTTTTTCTTTTTTAGTAAATTCAATTATTATTTTCATTTTTCTTTTTTAAAGAAGAAAGATTTTTACAAACACAATTATAAGCAAAATCAGGATAATTGCACTTAGAATAAATGGCCAAGAAGGTGTGGGCTTTGCAACAGGAACCTCTTCTTGTCTTACTTCAAGAACTTCTGGCTTTTTCTCCTGTTTTGGAGGCTCAGGCTTTGCAAACTCTTTTATTTTAAAACCACATTTGCCACAAATATATTTTATAGTCGAGCCTAGGTCAAGAGCTTTTACCTTAAGAATATCACCGCACCATGGACAATTTTTCATGTAAATTTCATAGAGTTAAAATATTTAAATCTTTTGTTATAATAATACATATTTTAAAGCATATAAATTGCTTAAAAAGAAAAATTTTTAAATAAAAGATTTCTAGGATAAAGATTAAAAAAGAGGTTAAGTAAAGAGGATTGATATATATGACAGAAAAGAGGATAAAATGGTACCTAAACTTAGATATGCAACAATTGAAATTTTTTGCAGTAAATGTTGCAGCAACAAAAAAAAGATTAAGTCTATTTTAAAACAAATTCCTTCTCAAATTGGTGTAAAACGCCTTGGTGAACCAAAAGTATATTCTTTTCCAAGGATGCATGGTCAAAAAATAGCAGGAGTAACAGGTCATGTTACAATAGCTGAAAGTAACATTGATGTGCATACTTATCCTGAACATGCTTATTGTGAGTGGATTGCTGTTACTTGTGGTAATGCAAATTTTCGAAGAGCTATTCCTTATCTTAAAAAAACATGTCCATGCATAAAAACTATCAAGTTTTCTATTCTTAAAAAATGTAAAAATAAGAAAATAAAATAAATAACATTCTTATTAGACCCCTAACTACATTATTGAAATCTAGATCTTAAGAAATTTATTTTAAAAATTTTGCATACTGGAGTATACTCATTCCTTTCCTATAATGGTCTTTGAAATATCCCTCTTTTCTAAACCTCAAGTTTTTGTAAATTTTATTCTCAAGCCTATCTGTTGAAATGGTTCTTGCAACAATTTTTCGCATGCGTTTCTTCTTTAATATAAAAAGCATTTTTTCAATCAAACTTTTGCCTATTTCTAGATTTGGGAAAACTTCATGACGAAATTCAGCTAAATCTATATCTATGATTGTTGCCCTAATTGTTCCAACAATTTTATTGTTTTCAACAGCAATCACATAGAAAACATTTTTTCTTCTAAGTCTTTCTTTAACAAACTGTGGTGTAAATTTTGTTGGTTTATAGTGTTTGCCGTACTTTTTTTGAAGTATTTTTGCAATACCAGAAGCTTCTTTAATTGTTGCAAGTTTATATCTTGCCATCTTATTATAATCCTAAAAGCCTTATGACTTTAAAAATTTTTGTATTATCTTTTAACTTTTCTATCACAAGAAATTTTTTAAACATAAAAACCAATCTATATTTAATGATTGAAAAGAAAACACCAGAAAAGAAGCAAAGAAAAAAGCTAAAACCAAGAAAAACAAAATATGGTATTAGCTGTGGTGTTATAATTTTTAATATTAATAAGAAAAAGCCAGAATATCTTCTTGTTAAATATCCTACTTATTGGGGTTTTGTCAGAGGCAAAGTTGAGCCAGGTGAAACAGAGGAACTTACTGCTTTTCGTGAAGCTTTGGAAGAGACTGGACTTAATGATCTTGCTTTTATACCTGGTTTTCGTGAAGTTGCAAGTTATTATTTTAGACGTGGTAATGAAATAATAAGAAAAGATGATATTTATCTTCTTGCTAAGACAAGCAACTGGAATGTTCATATAAGTCATGAACATGAGAATTTCAGGTGGTGTGATTATGAAAAATCTTTAGCTTTAATGAAAATCAGAACTAACAGAGAAATTTTGACAAAAGCACACTGGCTGATTCAAACACATATGAAAATCTGGTAATAAAACAAAAAGAGGTTTAAAGAAATGTAGAAAATAAGAAGATGGTTGTAATTAAAAAATCCTGTGGTGCAATAGTTTTTAGAAAAACAAAAAAAACATCTCATGAAATTAGATACCTGCTTTTATATAAAAAAGCATCTGGGCATTATCATGAAGCATGGGATTTTCCAAAAGGAAATGTTGAAAAAAAAGATGGAAAAGAGGAGCCTGAACAAGAAACAGTAAAAAGGGAAGTAAAAGAAGAAGCAGGAATAACTCAAATAAAATTTATTCCAAAATTTAAACAAGGAATCAGTTTTTTTTATAAAAAAGATAATCAGCTTGTTAGGAAGTTTGTAAATTTTTATCTTGTCGAAACAAAACAGCCTGAAGTTAAAATTTCATATGAGCATGATGCCTATAAGTGGTGTGACTATGATAAAGCACAGGAGCTGCTTACTTTTAAAAACTCAAAAGAAATGCTAAGAAAAGCAAATAAATTTTTAAAGGAAAAAGCAAAACAAAAAACCTTACTTTAAAATTCTGAAATATAATCTACAAAACTTATTTTACTTTTGCTTATATTCTGTTATAACTTATTCTGTTTGTTATTATTCTGTCTATCATATCTTTTTCACATAATATTTATATACTAATAGAACATAAAAAATAAGCTAGCTGAGAAAAAGGCTTTTGTCCTGGGGAAAGAGGACAAAAAGAGGTGTTCTTGTTTTTTTATCTTTTTATCTTGTCATAATTCTAATAATATCATTATCCTTAAGTTCATGATCTTTTGCAAGCCGCATGTGGCTTCGAGCATCTATTGCAGCTATAAAATCCTTGCCAATATCAGTATGAACTGCAAAAGCTAAATCAAGAGCTGTAGAGCCTTTTGGCAGCAGATGAGCATCTGGCAGAACATTATGATCTTTATCACATAAATGTGTTTCATTTTCAACAGGATAAACTACAATATGATTAAGAAGAGAGAATATAGCATGATTAAGACAAGTTTGTATTCCTGTTCCTTCAATAAATCTTATAAGAATTTTTTCTTTAATAAATTCGAGAGCTTTTTTTTGTTTTTCATTTAAATTTTCAGATTTAATCTTGAAGTTTTTTTCTCCAGATATGTATTTGATAAGATTATCTCTTGCAGCTTCTCTCAGCGCAAGTTCACTTTCTGCACTACATGGGATAATAATATAATTTGGAAAATCTGCTCTTAATTTTGCATAATTTTCTTTTGCTCCTGGCAGGTCTATTTTGTTTGCTGCTATAATTAAAGGTTTACTTGATCTTCTAAGTTGTTTTACAAAAACTAAAAGTTGTTCATCTGTCCACTCACTAAATCTTTCACTTAAATTGAGATTTATTATTGTTTTCTTAATCATTTCTTCATTTATTTTCAATCCGGAAAATTGTTCTGCAAGTAATTTTATTGGTTTAGCTTCACTTTTTATTTTTCTTATCAGCATTTTCCATTTTTCACCTATGATATTATAAAACCACTTGTCAATTTCATCTTCAAGAAATTTAATGTCTTTGCAAGGATCATAGCCTTGGGTTGGCTTGCCTTCTTCATTTGTTGTTCCAGAAGCATCAATTATATGGATTAAAGCATCTGCCTGGCGAAGATCATCAAGAAACTTATTGCCTAAACCCTTGCCAAGATGCGCACCTGGAACCAAGCCAGCAACATCAAGCAATTTAACAGGAATAAAACGAAAGCCTTCTAAACAAAAACCATGATTTGGCTTGCATTTTATTTTAAATTCAGTTTCAGGACAAATTGTTTTTACAAAACCAACTCCTTCATTAGCCTTAATTGTAGTAAAAGGATAAGGTGCTATTTCAACTTCAGCAAGAGTAGCTGCTTTAAAAAAAGTGCTTTTGCCAACATTAGCTTTTCCAACAATGCCTATTAACATAATTTTAATAAAAAATTGAACTTATTAAAGTTTTTTAATGTCTGATAACAATGAAGCGAAGCAGATCTGAAGAGTTTATTAAAGGAAATTTAAGCTGTCTTAAAATTTTGATATGCTATGTATGTTTTTTTGTAGCATAAAGAAGAATCTTTTCCATTTTTTCTACAATATTGACAAACTTCATTAGGTTTATAACATTCTCCATTTCTTTCAAATAAAGTAATGTCTAATGGTAAATTTTCACAAAGTTTAATTACAACAAATTTTAATCTTTCTTGCATAAACAATAGAAAAATTGTAGTTATTTAAAATTTTTCTTCAATCAATTGTGTTTAAACTCTTTCCCCATACAAAGTGTGGGAAAACTGCGTCCGTAGAGTCGAGAAAGAGGGCTAAAAAGTAGAAGGGGGCAATTCCAAAAAAATTTATCGCAATATTTATATATAATGCTAAATAATGTGTTTTATGTCCTATTATTGTTCAAAATGCAAAGAGGAAATAACAAAAGAAGAGTATGAATATTCTAAAAAGAAATTTAATCTTGCATTATGTAGAACGCATCAAAAAAACAATAATTCTCAATTAAACAGACTATCAAAACATGAAAGTAATTCTAAAGAAAATATGATAAAAGGGAGAATTGCAGAAACATTGATTGAAGAATTATTTCTATCATTAGATTATAATGTTTTTAGATATGGGATGGAAAACACAGTTCCTGGAATCATGGAGTTACTAAAAGGTGTTCGTAGTGATGTTGCTACAAACATTAGAAGAATGCCAGATTATGTAATTCAACACAGAAAAACTAAAGAAGTGTTTTTTATCGAAGTTAAATTCAGAACAAGTGAAAAATTTAAGAAATCAGATTTACCAAAGGATTATCCCTTTGAGAATTGTTATTTCATCATTGTTTCTAAAAAACACATTAAATGTATTACCTATAAAGAATTAATGGAAGGAAAAGAAATAACCCTAAAATCTAAAAACTATTTAGGAAGCAGAAAAGAATTTGATCTTGATAAAAAAGTTATAATTGATTTTTGTAAGTTTGCATTAAAATTTTTTAAGGAAGTATAATTTGAAATTACCCTCTATTCTTATTCTCTATTTGTTACATTCGCTCATTAGATTGAACGCTCTCTTTTTCGATTGAGTTTAACACCTATTCCCCGAATAATTATTTCGTTAAATAATAATTTTCATCAAAAAAATAAACAACAACATTTTTAAGATAAAATAATCTATAGCTCTCATGCATTTGAATCATCATTTTAATCATCTTACGCAATACTTTTTGAATAAAGAGCTGTCAGAAATTTATATTACAGTTGCATTAAGAAGCTTTGCTATATCTCTTGTTAGTATCTTTGTTCCAATTTACTTACTTAAACAAGGCTTTGCATTGCAGCAAGTTTTTCTTTTTTATTTCATTGTATCAAGCATATGGCTAATTTGTTCATATTTCTCAGCTAAACTTTCAACAAAAATAGGTTTGAAGCATAACATACTCCTTTCAATACCTTTTTTAATTGCCTTTTATTTACTTTTGCCTTATGTGACTTTAGATAAAATTTTCTTTTTAGCACCAGTATTACTTGGAATTCATGGCTCCTTATTTTGGTTAAACTTTCATATAGATTTTGCAGAATTTAGTTCTAAAAAGAAAAGAGCAGAGCAAATAAGTGGCTATGCAATTATATGTTTAATACTAAGCGCTCTTGGCCCTATTATTGGTGGTTTATTGCTCCTTTTTACAGATTTTAATATTTTATTTATTATAACCTCAATTATTTTAGTTATTTCAGTAATCCCTCTTTTTATGTCAAAAGAGATTTATACACCAAAAAATTTTTCAACAAAAAAAGTAAAAGAGATTATTAAAAAAATTGAATTGAAAACCATGGCAGGATTTGCTGGTTATGGAATGATCTGTTGTGCAATTATAATCTGGCCTATTTTTATTTTCTTAATATTAAAAGAATACCTTTCAGTAGGAGCTCTTGTTTCAGTTACACTTTTATTTAGTATCATATTCACATTTCTTGTTGGTAGATGGGCTGATAAATTTGGTAAAGGAAAGGTTCTAAGAATTGGTTCTATATTAACTGCTCTTGGCTGGATAATTATAATATTTGTAAAAACAGGTCTTCAGATTCTTGGTATTAATATTTTCTTTGGAATTGTAAGTCCTGCTGGACCTCACGGACCAGCATTTGATGCTATAACTTATGATCAAGCAAAAAAGAAGCACATAACAGAGATTATAACTATCAGGGAAATAATAATTCATGGTTCAAAAGCCCTGGTTTTTGCTGTTCTTTATTTTATAAGCAGTTTTCCTCTTGCTTTTATTCTCGGAGCTCTTGGCTGTCTTGGCGCTTTTGCATTTTCATTTCAAAAAAAGAGAATTTAATATACTAAATACTAAAGATCTACTTTATTTATTTTAAGAAAAGATTATTAATTTCTATAGTTCCTATTTTTTCAGATTCATACTGTTCTTTTATAGATTGTGCATAAGATGAGAAATCTGGAGAAAAAACATGTATTCTTATGTTAAAATTATAAACAAGGTCTTTTTGCAGACTGGATTTGGATCGTGGATGCCAAATTTTTGCTACTTGCTGAGCTTTATCAAATAAATGAAATAAACTTTTCTTTTTAAGAATATCAAAATACTTTACTTTCTCATCCCACCCAAGCAGTTTTTCTGTGCCATGTTCAAGTGTTATTTTGCTTCTATTTGCTTTTTCACGAGCAAATTTATTAAATTCTTCTTTAACAATTTGTTC
>JAUXAK010000060.1 GCA_030619955.1 archaeon
AGTTACAATCAGAAACAGATATAAAGAACTTCTTGAAAAACTTGGCATGGAAGAAAAATTAGAGCTTAAGGAAGCTGAAGCTCGTGCAGAAAAAAAAGAAAAAAAGATAACAAAAACAAGAAAAAAATAAAAGAAGATAAAGAATAAACAAACTTCATAATTTTATTTTCATAAAATCTTGAGCAAGTTCTGAATTTTTAAATATCTTTTTTGCTTCATTAAGAATCACATTTTCATTTTTAGCATATCTTTGGCTTATATGAATTAAAATCAATTTTTTAGTTTTTGCTTTCTTTGCAATTGTTGCAGCTTGTTTTGCAGTAAGATGCCCTCTTTCCTTGGCTTTGTCAATATGCTCTGTTTCAAGAAATGTAGCTTCAGAAACAAGCAAATCAGAACTTTGCGCTGCTTTAATGCAATTTGAATTAAGCAAAGTATCAAGAATAAAACTTATTTTTTTTCCTTTAACAATATAAGTAGCTTGTTTTGCTGAAATGCGCTTGCCTTTAAAAACAATATTTTTACCTTGCTGAAGTTTTCCAATTAATGGGCCTTTTAAACCAATTTTTCTAATAAATTTAATATTAATCTTATGTTTATCTTTTTCATTAAAAGAATAAGCAAGACATGGAGTAAAATGTTTCATATTATATGCACTTAAGGTAAAATCTTTTGTTTCAAGGAAAATACCTGATTTATGAATCTCATGCACTTCAACCCTGATTTTTTCTCTGAAGATGAACATTTTTAATATAAGTGACATGAATTTTTTAGTTCCACGAGGGCCATAAATGTGGAGTGTTTTACTGTAATTATTAAGTGCAAGTGTCTGAAGCAGGCCAGGCAATCCAAGTATATGGTCAGCATGCCAGTGTGTTATTAAAATTCTTGTTAATTTACAAGGATTTAATTTTGTTATTTTAAATTGCCTTTGTGTTCCTTCGCCGCAATCTACAAGTATGTTTTCATTTTTATATTTTAAGAGCATGGCTAACTGGCTCTTCTTGGCAGTAGGAATTGCTTCACTTGTTCCTAAAAAAATGATTTCAGTTTCCATGTCACAAAGTATCAAAAAGGCTTTATATATTTTTTTAGAAAAATTTCTAATTTCTTAGATCATATTAAGTGAAAAAACGAGTCGTGAAAGGCATGCCACACATCTTGTTTTACAAATCAAAGACTTGTTTAAAAAACTTTTTAATATCTTTGCCCCCAAATAAAGGAACATGATGCTTTACTATACTATGATTTCCAAAATTTTTATCTTTGCATTTAACTACAATTATACCATATTTTCTTGAGTCTTTATTATGGATAGCAAACTTATTTGTTTCAGGACCATTCCCCCAAAAATAAGTTAACAAAAACTCATAATTTTTATATTTATCTAGACCATCACTTACTATTAATCCATATTTGAATCCAATATATGTTCCTTCAGTTAATACAGCTAAGGCTTTCTTAAAATTTGTGTATTCTTTTATAAAATTAAAAAATGTTGGATTAAAACTACATTTCTTTTTTATTTCCTCTACTCTTTTTATCTCCAGATTGGATAAAGGAGAATAAATGTCATTATTAATATGATACTTTCTTATCCATTTATTTACTTCTTCCCTTAGACTCTTACCTTTTAAAATTGATTCAAGTTTCATTTTCCACTCCCAAAATTCTGAGCTTTTATTTATTACTATTTAGTAAAAGAGGACAGAATAAATATTTTATTTTGGACATGTCCATAAAATTAAT
>JAUXAK010000052.1 GCA_030619955.1 archaeon
CCCGTGGTGGGATAAAGAGCAAAATTCATTTTCCAAAAGGAGTTTTAGGAGATAATAAAAAGAAAATAAATGAATTGGTTGAGAGGATGTTATAGAATGGACTTAAAAGAATACCAAAAGCTTTGTAAAAAAACTGCAAAAAAAGATTTCCAAACTCAAGAAGAAGAAATTATGTGTTGGGGGCTTGGAATTACTGGTGAAGCAGGAGATATCGGATCATGTATAAAGAAAACTTTTGCTCATAAAAAAGATGTTAGAGAGGGAATAAAGGAAAATATAGGAGATATGTTGTGGTATACTGCAATGATATGCAATTTTTTTAAATGGGATCTTAATAAAATACTAAATGAGAATATTGAAAAATTAAAAAAAAGATTTCCCCAAGGATTTAACTATAAATCAGTTGATAGAGACATGATTAAGTGGAGTGGGGATCAACAAGAAGCTAAGGAGGTTGGAAAAGCAGAATGATAAAAATTCGCAAAAGAAAAAAATCTAGTAGAATGGATGGAAGTGGAACTCATGGCTGGGGTGCGAGAAAAAAACATAAAAAGTCAGGGCATAGAGGGGGAAAAGGAATGTCTGGTAGTGGAAAGAGAGCAGACCAGAAAAAAACTCTTATAACTAAACTTTATGGAAATAAATATTTTGGAAAACAAGGAATCACAAGTAGGGGAACAAAAAGAGATACAAGAAAGAGAATAAACTTAGGAGATATTGAAAAGAATCTTGAAAAATATGGGAAACTTGGGAAAGATGGATGGGAAATTGATTTAAGTGATTATAAAATTCTTGGAACAGGAGAAGTAAAAAATAAATTAATCATAAAGGCAAAACAAGCTTCAAAATCAGCAATAGATAAAGTTAAAAAAATGGGTGGAGAGATTTTGCTGAAGATAAAATAAAATGAATTTTAGAAAAATCTTTAATTTTATTCCAGAAGTTACAAAGCCAGAGGAAAAAAAGCTCGGGTTTAATGTAAAGTTAAAATGGACTTTGATAGTTTTGGTTTCATTTTTTATTCTTGCGAATATTCCTCTTTTTGGTTTAGCAGAAAACGCATTAGCAAGATTTGAATATTTGGCTATAATCCTTGGAACAGATTTCGGGAGTATTATATCCTTGGGTATTGGCCCAATTGTAATGGCTTCTATTATTTTACAATTACTTACTGGTTCAGGAATATTAAACATTGACACAACAACTGATGAAGGAAAGAAATTTTTCCAGGGACTTCAAAAGATTTTGGTTTTCTTTTTCATAGTTTTTGAAGCATTGATTTATGTTTTAATGCAGGGACTTCAGGCAGCTCCAGGTTTTGCCCCCTTACTTATCTTTCAACTAATACTGGGGGGTTTAGCTATTTTTTATATGGATGAGCTCACAACAAAATGGGGATTTGGCTCTGGTGTTAGTTTGTTTATAGGAGCAGGTGTTAGCTGGAGACTTATAACCAGTGCATTCCAATTTGTAAATCAACAGGGACAGAATTGTTTATTTAATTTTGGAAGTGTTGCATGTTCTGGAAAGGTTTTTGTTTTAATACAATCAATAATTAATAAATATCCTATAGAACTTATATCTGCACTTGCAGCAATAATAGCCACAGTTATAATATTCTTGATAGTTGTTTGGGTGCAATCATTAAAAGTTGAAATTCCATTATCATTTGGAAGGATAAGAGGGTATGGTGTTAAATGGCCATTGGCATTTTTCTATGCTTCTGTAATTCCAGTTATTTTGACAGCTGCTTTAATAGCTAATATCCAGCTTTTCGGAGGAATTCTTGAAAATGCTGCAGCTCCTTGTTTAATAGAAGGAGAAGTATGTACTGGGATGGCAAAATTTGCTTCATACTTTGGTTTTTTAGGACATTTTATTGACGGGCAGGCTGTTTCTGGGTTGGCTTTTTGGATGGGTTCAACTAATGTATTGGAATTAATTATTAGAGGAGGGTTTTTACCAAAATATTTAATTCAGGGTTTTACTCATATGTTATTTTTTATGTTTTTTTCAACAATCTTTGCTATCTTTTGGGTTAAAACTTCTGGAATGGACGCAAAAGCACAGGCACATAAAATTGCCTCATCGGGATTGCAGGTAGCTGGTTTTAGACAGGATGAAAGAATTTTAGAAGATATTCTTAACAGATATATAATGCCTTTAACAGTTATGGGAGGTCTTGCTATAGGTTTACTTGCTTCACTTACTGATTTGCTTGGAGCTTTAGTTTCAGGAACTGCTATATTATTAGTAATTATGATTATGTTCCAGTTCTATCAAAATATTGCACAACAACATGCAACAGATATGAATCCTGCAATGAGGAAGTTTATGGGAAATGTTTAAATTTAAAAACTAAATTTTATTACAATTAAGATGGATGAAGAGAAAGAATCTGAAAAGAATGAAGAAAATGCTGCTAACGCAGATAATAAGGAAATAATTAGTGAGGAAAAAACTAATAAACAAGCTCCACAGAATAATGATTTAGTTGATGATAAATCTGCGAATGAAAGTGAGCAGCAAGTCCAAGAAAGTACAGAAAAAGATAATGAGGAAACTCTAGAAGAGAAAATAGAGCCTGTAAAAGAAAAAGTGATTCCTCCAACGATTCCTAAAAAAAATAAAGAAGGGAGTTTCAAGCCGATTATTTTTATCATGATTGTTTCCATGGCTATTGCTTTATTTTGGGATAAAATTCCTTTTATTAAAGATTCTGTTCATGCTGTTTTAGATCCAAGTGCAGG
>JAUXAK010000007.1 GCA_030619955.1 archaeon
CTGGCTTATCAAGACAGACTCTTCAGGCAATGAGGAATGGAACAAGACCTTTGGAGGAAGCGGTTCTGATGTGGGCGAATCAGTCCAGCAAACCTCTGATAATGGCTATATAATCACTGGAAGAACAAGTTCTTTTGGAGCAGGAAATGAGGATGTCTGGCTTGTCAAAACAAACTCTTCAGGAGAGGTTGCTAAACCAGATGTTCCTTATACTCATTGGTATTATGGAAGTTCTTCTCTTCCTAGTAGTCCTTCCACGATTGAATCTAGTGGAACTGAATTCGGCAGTTGGTCTTACTCGTATATAAATGCCTCAGATGATAAGAGATTATCATATTCCACTGCATCTGTCAGTAGCTATGAGATTGTTGCATACAAAATAATTAGTGCTTCAACTTCTATTAAATTCACATGGGAAGGATATAATGACTTAATAACTGGCGGAACGGGTGTTAATCTTACAGTCTATAACTGGACAGCTGGTAGTTGGCAGGAGTTCAACTCAACAATCTCAGGTTCTGAAGCAACATTCACAAAGCAGTTTTCTTCTTCAGAACTTTTAGATTACATAAACCACAGCACCATGTGGATAATGGTTTATTCTCAAGGCACATCTGCTGCTTCCTGCCCTTTTGTATATACATTTAATGGCACAGGATTTGAGTTTATTTTAGAACTTACTTCTGGTGCTTTGGGCAGACGTCTTAAAAAAGAAAAATGGGAAGAAGAGCCTTTTTACAAAGATCCAACTGATTTAAAGCATTTAACTACTCCTGAAACATATTTCAAAATTGAAGGAGAACAATTTGTTCCAAAAACAGAGGACAATGAAACATTCTATGATTTAAGAATGACAGGAGAGATTTTTGATGTAAGTTATCTTGATGAAATAAGCTTATGGGTGGTTGACCATTCTCCAGATATTGAGATATACCCTGACTATAAAGAAACAGGCAAAATCTTCACAATTAGAAAGAATGCCTCTGCTCCTTTTATAATAAAAGACCAGGATGGGAATGATGTTAAATCCTTGATAGAGGAAAAGGATAATGTCTTCTGGCAGACACCTATTGATATATCCCCAAGTTATCTTGAAATGAAATTAATTGAAAGCAATATTACCCCAGAAAATCTGAAACTTATTATCACAAGGGCAAAAGAAGCTAGTTGGCACTGGCCTTATTTAGAACCATTACCAGAAGCATTAAGCAAAAAACCAACTGAAATTTTAATAAAGGATAGCGAGGGTAACTGGACTGAACTTCCAGATGATAAAAAAATTGAGGTGGTTGAAAAAGCAGGAACAGGTGAACTTATTAGAAGTGCCTTTAATCTTTTTGGTGCAGAAACTTCTGTAATTAATCTTTCTGGCTTGGATATTAAAGATAATAAAATCAGATTAGTTAATTATAGAAATGATAGACCTTTGGATATTGACTGGATTGCAGTAGATACTTCTCCTGAACAAGAAATTGAAATTATAAATCTTAGTCCATATTATGCTGATTTTGGATTAAGAGGAATTTCTTTTATGAAGAAAATGTCAGATAATGAAAAAATAAAAGTAACTTCTCCTGTTTATGATTCTTTAGTCAGTGAAGAAGGTGGTGGATATGAGCTTTCAGGAAATGCTACTCATTATGGGGATGTATTAGCTCTTCTTAATGAGACTGATGATGAATTTGTAATTATGGTTAGAGGAGATGAGATAATTACTAAATTTTCTGTTCCAGACCTAGAAGAAGGAAAAGAAAGAGACTTTGTCTTTTATGCTTGGGGTTATTATAAGCCTATAACAACTGCACTTTCTGATACTATTCATCCTTTACCATTTGCAAATATGACTAGTTATCCTTATAATGAATCAGAAGAACATTATCCTTATGAAGTACATCAAGATTATATAATTAATTATAATACTAGAAGAATAAAGTGGAACAGCAATAACAACTATGGACAAGCAGACCATCATACCATGTATATAGACTATGTAGAAGTAACCCTTAGTGACCCAATAGAAGAAGCAGAAGAAGAGGAAGAAGAAGGGCCTAGGGGCGGAGGAAATGGAACTATCATATATAAATATACAATAAGTGAAGGCAGTATAGTTTCAAGAAACCTAAGAGTAGATGATAAAGCAAAGCTTAAAATAAAAGATGTTGAGCATAATGTCACACTAATTGCTGTTTACAATGATAGTGTTGAAATTGAAATTTCTTCAACACCAATTAAAACAACCCTTAATCTTGATGAAACAAAGAAATTTGATTTAGATGATGATAATATTTATGATCTTGCTTTAACTCTTACAAAAATTTCAGGCAGCTGGGCAACTTTAAAATTTGAAGGGATACAGGAAGCTGTTCCAGAGGAATTGCTTCCAGAGGAAGAAATTGAAGAAGTTCCTGAAGAAGTTGTAAAAGAATTATGGGAAAAATGGTGGTTCTGGACTATAATAGGGGTTGTTATTGCTCTTGTTGTTGTAATTTTACTTTCATTGCCAAGAAAAAAGAGAAAAAGTTTGGGTTTTTAATTTTTTATTTGAAATAAAAACAAGAAATACTTATTTTTTATCCTCTTTAAAAAACCAACGTAAGAAGAAATTTTATCTAGACAGAAATTTTTGTTTTGAAATCCCTCTTACCCTTGTTATCATTTCTCTAATCTCACTTTTTTCTTTTTTTCTTATTTCTTCCTTTTTTATTTTTTCTTCCTCTTCAAACTGATAGAAATCTTTAGATTTAAGTTTTTTAAGTTGTTGTTTCATGCCTCTTTTTTCAAGATAAAGTTTTGCAATAATATAAAGAACTAAGCCTATACTCTTAACAGATTTATTATTGCAAGGCACAATCACATCAATAAAAGAAGTTACATTGTTTGTGTCGCATAGCGCTACGATTGGAATTTGTATTTTAACAGCATCTTGCAAAACATTTTTATCAAGCCATGGGTCTATGATGAAGAGAACTTTTGGTTCAAAGAACTTTTCAAAAACAGGATTTGTTATGCCTCCAGCAGAATATCTTGTAAAGATTCTTGTTCCTGTGGCTTCACCAAAAGCTTCAAGAGCTTTATGACCAGCATCCCTCTTACAGCACACAGTTATTTGTTCAGGTTCATATTGTGCTAGAAAATTTGCAGCTATCTCAATTTTCTCATCAATCTTTTTGGTATTGAGAACAGCAATGCTGTCTGCTTTTCTCCGATAAACATATTGCCTCATATTTGGAGTTATAGCCCTTGTGCCAAGATGCACAGCTGCTTTAATATAATCTTCAAGTGGAACAAGCAGCACTTCTTTTCCTTTTTTCTTTTTTTCCTTTTCCTTGACTTTTTCTTCTGATTCTTTTCTTTTTAATTCTTTTTCTTTATTTTCTTTTTTCACTTCTCTTTTCTTTTCCTTTGTTTCCTTACTTGTTTCCTTTTTTGTCTTTACCATTTGATTATCTGTAAATTTATATTTTTAAATGTTGCTTGAAGGCTTCTTTTAAAGATGTTGAAATAGATATTTCTTTATATTTATATCTATACTTTCAATTAAAGATTTATTTTATTTAAATAAGAAATAAACCCTCTATCCTTCTTCTTCAATTTTATTTTTCTTCTTTTTTCTCGGTCTTTTCTTTTTTCCCTAGAACTTCGATTTTTCCAAGCTTGCCTGTTGTAACCTGCTTTTCACCTTGAAATTCTTTTACAAAACCATCTTTCAAGCTTATCTTGTCTCCTACTTTCACTCTGTCAATATCTTCGTTCCATAAAGATAACTTAACATCGCCGCTGTCATCTTTTAAAGTAGCTGTTGCAACTCTAAGTGTTCTGCCAAACCTAACAAAAGTTCTTGGTTCATCAATATCAGTAACTGTAGCTTCTATATCTGCTTTTTGACCTATTTTTAGTTCAGAAATTTTCATTTTTTCTTTTTTCCTTTTATTTTTTCCTTTTATTTTATGATTATGTTATTGCAATCAAATACCTTTTTAAATGTTTGTAAAAATAATAAAAAGATACGCTAGGAATGGGAGATGCTAACTTTTTTTCTATTTAAACTCAAAAAACAAATAAATGATCGTTTTTTAATAAGGTTTAAAAAAATTTATTATAAATCTTTTTTGATTTTTTCTAAATCTTCTTTAGATTTTATGTTTAATAGTTCAGCTATTTTTCCTCCAGAGGAGAAAGAAAGGAAGTATTATATGAGATATAAAAAATGAAAGAAAAGTTTTTTAAAGTATCGTAACTTAAAAATAGATACAGAAGATGAAAGATAAAAATTTTATTAGAAAAAACTTTTAGAAAAATTTATAATAAAAAAAGAAAATGAAATCGCTGAAACAAATAATTCCAATAAGCTTAACTTTAATTGCATTAGGAACTGGATTTGCAAAAAATATTGATAAATATATAAATTTAAAACAAGAAGACCCTGTGTTTTATATTGAAGAAGGCAATAAAACAAGTATAGGAACTGCTTTTTGTTTTTATTCTGATGATAATTATTCTTTACTTTTGACAACAGCTCATATAACTGAAACATCACAAAGTAAGTTAAGTGATTATTATTTATTTTTAGATAGTAAGTTAAAGCATATTAAGAAAAGAAGAACAAATCCTGAATTATTAGAAATTTTAGTCTCAGATGCAAGTAAAGATATAGCTGTTGTGAAAACTTCTGTTTCTAATTTACCCTATTTTGAATTTGGTAACATAAAAAAGTTAAGAGGGTCGAAAATTGGAAGAAAAGGAACTATATTATATATTCAAGGTTATACTTATTATGGAGCTGATAATATTACAGAGACATATTTAGTTAAAAGAAAAAAGAAACCAACTAATTATAAAAAAGGTTCAAGTATAAAAGCAGAAACAAAAAATAATTTATTAATTTTTGGAAGTGGAATGTCTGGATTGTCAGGAGCTCCTTTATTAACTAAAGAAGGCAAAGTAGTTGGTATGATAAGAGCAGGATATACAGGTTATATTGGTTATGCTATTTCATCAAAAGACTTAATGAAATTTTTAGAGAAGGAAAGGTTGCCTTATTTTAAAAATGAGTAAAGAAAAAGAATTTAAGAAAGACATATAACTTAAAAAATATCTCTCTTCACTTGATGGAAGAAAAGGTTTTCTTATTAACTTTCCCTTTCCACCTAAAGAAGAACCTGAGATAATAGATTAAGGAATAGGCAGCCATTTCATTGTTCTCTTATTATCTTTTAGCCAGAACCAGATTATAAAAGTCATAAGGCAAAACAAGTAAACCCATACAAGAACATCGATATGTAATATCCAAATAATAGCCAATTCCAACAACAAAGCTACAATTAGTAGGTTTTTAATGACTTCATTTTTTCTTTTTATTGTATGGACTGAGGAACCTGTTTCTGATTACGCTTTTCTACTGAAAAAAAAGTTCTAACGCCGGGACTGGGATTCGAACCCAGAAATCCTTGCGGAAACAGGATTAGCAATCCTGCGCCTTACCATTGGGCCATCCCGGCATAAAATAGAGAAATAGTTGAGACTTATAAGTTTTATTATTTATATCAAGATATTATTAAAAAAGTAATTTAATTTTTCTCTTTCTTTTTTCTTTTATTGTTTCTTCTTTCCTTTTCTCTTCTCTATAAATATCTTAGCTCTTTCTAACATTTCTTTTTTCAAGCCAATGAAAACCCCTCCAGCTTTGCCTGCGCAATATGTTGCTTCTCCTGGCTTAATAATCTTGGCAAGCTCATCAGATTCAATATCAACATGGGTTATTCTTGCCCTGGCTTTTCCTGCTTCATGAATGTAAACTTTAACTTTTTTAAGAGGATATTTTCCTTCTGCTGGTCCTGTCATAAAAAAACCAATCTAAAAAGATATTTAAAGTTTTATTTTTCTTTCTTACTATGAAAAAGACACATGATCATGATGGAGATTATATAGTAGGAATAGTCAAGGAAGTTTATGACGATGCTAACTTGCCAATAGAAGTTTGTTTTGATATTATAGAAATAGACCACACAATAGAAGGAACAAATTCACAAAAAGAAACTATTGATTTTTATAAATTAAAGATTTTGAAAAATGATAGAGATTGATGGTAGTTATGGCTCTGGCGGCGGTCAAATAATTAGGACAGCTTTGGCTTTAAGTGCCTTGACAGGAAAAGCTTTCTATGTTAAAAATATCAGGGCTAAGAGGAAAAAACCTGGCTTAGCTGCTCAGCATCTTACAGGTGTTAAAGCAGTTGCGCAACTATGTAATGCAAAAGTAAAAAATGCTGATATTGGTTCTACTAATCTTTATTTTGAACCAGGAAAAATTGAAACTAAACATTTGAAAATTGATGTAGGCACTGCAGGAAGCATTCCTCTTGTGCTTCAAGCTTTGATGCCAGCACTCACAAAACTTGAAAAGAGCATTGAAATTGAAATTAAAGGTGGAACAGATGTTAAGATGGCTCCATCAATTGATTATGTTGATAATGGGTTATTAAAATTACTAAAAAAGATGGATTTCAATGCTTCTCTTGATATTATTAGAAGAGGTTTTTATCCAAAAGGCGGTGGTATTGTGAAATTTAAAACAGAACCAATGAAAATGAAATTAAAAAAATATGATTTTATTGACGGGGGCAAGGTTCTTAAAATAAAAGGGATTTCAATTGCTTCTCATTATTTAAAAAAAGCAAGAGTAGCTGAAAGACAAGCAAATGAATCTAAAAAGCTACTAAGTCAAGAAAAAGAACTTTCAAAGCTCAAGTTGCCAATAAAAATTAAAAGCAGTTATGCAGAAAGTTATTCTCCTGGTTCTATTCTAACCTTGTGGATTGAAACTGAAAAATCTGTTTTAGGTTCTTCTGCTTTAGGCGAGAGAGGCAAAAGCAGTGAGAAAGTTGCAAAAGAAGCTGCTGAAAACCTTATTAAGGAATATAAAACAGGAGCTGTTGTTGATATTCATGCTTCTGATCAGTTATTGCCCTATCTTGCTTTAACTAAAGGTTCACTTCGCACTTCTTATATTTCAGAACATGCAAAAACAAATGCATTTGTAATTGAAAAATTTTTACCAGTGAAGTTTGAGATAGATGAAAAAACTTCAGAAATAAGTGTTAAAAAAATTTAAAATAGCTTACAAAAATAGCTTAATAAAAAAAGAAGTAACATTTAAAAAATCTTTTTCTTTTAGATAAACAGCGGGGTGGAGCAGCCTGGAGTGCTCGCAAGGCCCATAACCTTGAGGTCGCGTGGTTCAAATCCCGCCCCCGCTACTTTTAAATATAGGGGTTTATTTTTCTTAACATGAAATTTTTCATAGGGATTGATGATGCTGGCAGAGGCCCTGTCATCGGTCCAATGGTCTTAGCTGGTGTAGCGGCAAATGAAAGCCAGATTTCTAAATTCAAAGAATTAAAAGTTAAAGACTCAAAACAAATAAGTGCAAAAAGAAGAGAATTTCTTGCTCCACATATAAAGAAAATAGCAACTAGCTATCATATAATTAAAGTTTCACCTAATGAAATTGATACAAAAATAGCTAAAAAAATAAATCTTAATATAATTGAAGCACAAAAAGCAGGTGAAATTATAAATAATTTAATAAAAAAAATTAAATCATCTAAAATTGAAATTATTGTTGATTGCCCTTCTCCAAACACAAAAGCATGGAAAAATTCTCTTTTAGAATATATTAAAAAAGAAAATAAAGAAAAAATCAGATTAAAATGTGAACATAAAGCTGATATTAATTATGTGATTGTTGGTGCAGCATCAATACTTGCAAAAACAACTCGTGACAGAGAAGTTGAGAAGATAAAAAAACAATATAATATCAATTGTGGAAGTGGCTATCCTTCAGATCCCTTATGCCAGAAATTTTTACAAACTTCTAAAGCTAAAGAACTTGCTAAACTTGGCATTGTTAGAAAATCCTGGACAACTTGGCAGAGAGAAGAAAAGAAAAAAGGCCAGAGAAAACTTGCTGAGTTTTAATCAAGACAAGATTAATAAAATCCTTTTTTTAGATCTTGATAAATCTTATTTGCTTCTATGATCTTACTTAAATATCTACCAAGAAATGAAATTGTTTTTTCCATGATCTTTTTTTCGTCTGGGTCTTTAAGAATAGATTCAGCTTCTACTGTTGTATTAATCATTTCTGGAACAATTGTTAATAAACTATCAAGTGCATTATGATTTGGGTATATACTAGAATCAGAAAGAGCTTCAAGACTGTGAATAAACCAATCTTTAATTTCTTTTTTAGCAGGAAAAATTTCTTTAAATTTTTTATATGTCTCTGTTTCTTTAAATTTAGAAGGAACTATTTTTAGTTCTTTAATATAAGACCTCCTAATAGAATGAATTTTTTTAAGCTCTTTATATTCATCTGTTATTTTAAATTCTGAAAAAAGCATTCTCGCTTCTTTAATATAATCTTCTATTTGTTTATATCTAGAATTTCTTTTTTTCTGATTTTTTAAATCTTTTAATTCATATTGTAACATTTTTTAATTTGTTACTATTCCAATGTGAAAAAGAATATATAAATCTTTCTACAAATGATTAAAAACTTTATAAAACTAATTTTATAACTAATTATAATTAGAATACTAAAAAAATAGAAAAATAGAAGAATGAAGAAGAAAGCAAAAACAAAAGCAGTGTTAGACATTCATGCTATAGAGAAAAAATGGCAGAATTATTGGCAAAAAGAGAAAATCTACAGATTTGATCTAAAAAGCAAGAAAAAAGTTTTTTCTATAGATACGCCTCCACCTTATATTTCTGGCAGGCCTCACATGGGTCATGCTTATTCTTATACTTTATTTGATGTTATTGCAAGATTCAAGAGAATGCAAGGTTTCAATGTGCTGTTACCTATAGGTTTTGATGATAATGGGCATCCCACAGAGAGATATGTTGAAAAAAAATATAATATAAGGTCTTCAGATCTTCCAAGAGAAAAATTCATTGAACTTTGTAGAAAAGAAACCCAAATTCTTGAAAAAGCTGCAAAATCTGACCTAATAAGTTTTGGATTTGGTTTTGACTGGAGCCTTTTTTATTCAACAATAGGGGATTTAGCAATTAAAACTGCTCAATATTCTTTTATTGATCTGTATAAAAAAGGATTAATTTACAGAGGAGAAGAACCTAGTTTGTGGTGCACTTATTGTAAAACAGCTCTTGCACAAGCAGATGTTGAAGATGTTGAAAGAGACACTTTTCTTTACTATACAAAATTCAAACTTGAAAAAGGCAAAGATATTGTGATTGCAACAACAAGGCCTGAATTCCTACCAGCTTGTGTTGGAATTTTTGTTAATCCTTCAGATAAAAAATACAAGAAGCTAATAGGAAAAAAAGCAATAGTTCCTATTTTTGAACAAAAAGTTAAAATCATGGAAGATAAAAAAGTTGACCCTGAATTTGGTACTGGTATAGTTATGATTTGTACTTTTGGCGACAAAACAGATATAGAATGGTGGAAAAAACATAAACTGCCTCTAAAGCTAATAATAACAAAAGAAGGCAAGCTAAATGAACTTGCTGGAAAATATAAAACCATGGAATTGAAAGAAGCAAAAGAAAAAATAATTCAAGAACTAAGAGAAAAAAATTTGATTGAAAAACAAGAAACATTGCATCAGACAGTTGGTGCATGCTGGAGATGTGATAGTCCTGTTGAATTTCTTATTACAAAACAATGGATGTTAAAGCTTCTAGAGAATAAAGACAGGTTCATAGATTTTGGAAAAAAAGTTCAATGGCATCCTTCCTATCTTTTTTCAAGATACAGAGACTGGGCTAATAATCTAAATTGGGATTGGACAATCAGCAGACAAAGACATTATGGTGTTCCAATGCCAGTATGGTATTGCAAGAAATGCGGCAAAGAAATTATAGCACATGAAAAGCAGATTCCTATTGATTCTTTAAAAGATAAACATCCAAAAAGAAGATGTTTATGCGGCTCAACTGAATTTGAACCTGAAAAAGATGTTTTTGACACATGGTTTACTTCTTCTTTGACACCTGAAATAGTTTTGCAATGGGCTAATAAAAGCAAACTTTTTGAAAAGAATTTTCCTGAAGATTTAAGACCCCAGGGTTATGATATAATCAGAACTTGGGCTTTCTATACAATTGTTAAAGCATTTTATCATTTTAAAAAAATTCCATGGAAAAACATAATGGTAAATGGAATGGTTCTTGATCCAAAAGGAATAGCAATGCATAAATCCTTTGGAAATGTTATTGACCCTGTTGAAGTTATTAAAAAACACTGTACAGATGCAATGAGATTTTTTACTCTAAGCGGAAAAATTGGAGAAGACATTCCTTTTCAGGAAAAAGAATTAATAGCAGGCAAAAAAACAATTATAAAATTATGGAATGCAGCTAAATTTTCAATGCAGCATGCTTCTAATAAAAAACCAAAAAAGCTTGAAGCATTTGACTTATGGCTACTCTCAAAATTAAACAAATTAATAAGAGAATGTACAAAAAGTTTTGGAAGCTATGAACCTTCAAAACCTAAAACAGTAATTGAAAACTTTTTCTGGCATACTTTTTGTGATAATTATCTTGAGATAATTAAAAACAGATTATATCAACCAAAAACAAATAAAGAAAAATTATCAGCACAATATGCTCTTTATACTTCTTTCCTTGCAATCCTGAAACTTCTTGCTCCAATAATGCCTCATATTACAGAAGAATTATATCAACAGCATTTTAAAAAATATGAAAAAGAAAAAGTCAAGAGCATACATCTAAGCAGTTGGCCAAAATATAACCCCAAGTTAATAAATGAAAAAATAGAAAAATTAGGTGATAAAGCAATAGATATCATAACTAAATCAAGGCAATTTAAAGCAAAAGCCCAGAAATCACTTAAAGCTGAAATTGCTCTTACAATTGAAAAAGACAAAGCAAAAGAGCTGAAAGACTTTATGCAGGATATCAAGGCAGTAACAAATACAAGGAAAATTAAAGAAGGAAAATTTGAAATAAAACTTCTTTAACTTTTTTCGAATGATTTTTAAAAGTAAGTTATTTAAATAATTTATTAAAAAATAAAAGATTAAAAATGGAAGAAGCAGAAAGAGCTAAACTTCAGACATTGATTGAAGAGCTTCAAGAATATAAAGGCAGGCATACTGAATTAATTAGCATTTATGCTCCTGCTGGCTCTAATATAAATCAAGTTGCTAACCAGCTTTTATCTGAACAAAGCACCGCACAAAACATAAAAAGTAAAACAACAAGAAAAAATGTTATTGATGCTCTTGAAAGACTTGTAAGACATTTAAAACTTTATAAAAAACTGCCTGAAAAGGGGCTTGCTCTTTTTTGCGGTAATGTTAGCAAGGCAGAAGGACAATCTGACCTAAGACTTTGGGCTATTGAACCACCTCAGCCACTTAAAGTTAAATTTTATAGATGTGACCAAACCTTTGTTCTTGAACCATTAAAAGAAATGCTTGAAGCTAAAGAAGTTTATGGATTAATTGTTTTAGATAAAAAAGAAGCTACTTTTGGTTTGCTTGAAGGTAAAAGTATTAGAAAATTAAGACATATAACAAGTGGTGTTCCTAGCAAGCAGAGGGCAGGTGGCCAATCAGCTCTTAGATTTGAGCGAATTCGCGAAGAGATGACAAAAGAATTTTTTAAAAGAATAGCAAACAATGCAAAAGAACTTTTTTTCCAAAAAGCAAAACTTAATGGCTTGCTTATTGGGGGTCCAGGACCAACTAAAGATGATTTTTTAAAAGAAGGTCAGCTTTTAACAGCATTAAGAAACAAAATTATTACTATAAAGGACCTTGGTTATTCTGATGAGCACGGTCTTAAGTTGCTTGTTGAAGCATCTAAAGAAACTCTTGAAAAAGAAGCAATAATGAAAGAAAAAGCTTTGCTAGAGAAATTTTTTACACTTTTAGCAAAAGAACCAGAAAAAATAGCTTATGGCGAGCAGCAAGTAAGAAAAGCTCTTGAAGCAGGAGCAGTTGAGCAGTTACTTATTTCAACTTCTGTAAACAGAAAACTTGCTGATGAAATTGAAAAACTTGCAAGAGCAACAGCAGCTACTATAGATTATATTTCAACAGAAACTAATGAAGGCTTGCAATTTAAAAATCTTGCAGAAATTGGTGCAATATTAAGATTTGCAATTTAATAAAACCTAATAGAAATAAAAAAACAAAAGAAAGAAGTAAAAAAGTAAAGAAATGAAAAGAATCTCTTTAGATATAAAAAAAGAAAAATTTATTCAAAAAAGTTATGGTTCAAATAAAATTATTGTGGCTGCACCACATCATACACATACTGAAGAAAATAAAAAAGGAAAAAACAAAAAAACTACTAAAAACAGAATGAAAAGCAATGGAATTTTCAGAATGAGAGATAAAAATGTTGGTTTTTTAGCTTTTGAAATTGCTTCTCATTTAAAAAGTACTGCTTTAGTAGTTGCTAATGCACAAAATGACCCTAACAAAGAAAATAGCAGTTATTTAAATATGCTAAATAAATTAAAACCAGAAATTTTAATAGAAATTCATGGTCATGGTGGAACAAAAACTAAAAATGACATTGAGATTTCTTGCGGCAATCAAGAATTAAATTTTTATTCAATAAGGCTTGCTGAAAAAATAAAATTTTATTTAAAAAAACTAGATAATAAAGAATTAAAAAAATTAAAAATCTGCGGGGATTTTAATTCAGTTTATTTCAAAGCTTTATCAACATTGTCTTTAAAAAATATAAAAAACCAAGGCGGAACACCATATCATATTGAATGTTCTGCTAAGATAAGAGAAAAAGAAAAAAGTCAAAACTTACAAAACTCACAAGGTTCAGAAAAGTCATCTCTTTCATTTCTTGGAAAACAAGTTTCTAAAGTTATTGCATCTGCGATTTCTGATATTCATAAAATTTAGTTATAATAAAAATGAATAATGAAATAAAAAATAATGAAAAGGAAAAAAAACAAGAGCTAGAACTTTTAAAAAGAATTGAAGCAACATTATTTCTTAGTGCACGATATTTAGATATCCAAGAACTTGTGAAATTTACAGGAATAAATCCTCTTATGCTAAAAGAGCTTTTAATAAAATTAGAAAAAAAGTATCAAAAAAATAACAATAGTATTGTCATTTTAAAACATGAATATGAAGGCAAGGAAAAATGGAAAATGGATGTCAAAACAGAATATGCTAATCTTACCAATCTTTTGGCTACTGGCCAGACTGAATTTACCAAAGCAGAGCAAGCTACTTTGGCAACAATTGCATATAAACAGCCAATTAAACAAAGCATTATTGTTAAAATAAGAGGCAATAAGTCATATGATCATATCAAGCATTTCATAGAATTTGGTTTAGTTAAATCAAAAAAAGCTGGAAGAACACTTGAACTTAATCTTAGTGATGTTTTTTATGATTATTTTAACATAGGAAAAAAGAAAAAAGAAGAGATGACAATAAAACAAAAATAGATAATAAAAAATATAAGATGTTAATAATACCAGATACAAATTTTTTAATTTATATTACAAAATATAAATTATGGCATGAGCTTGACAGACTCTATGGCAAATATAAATTTTTAATATTGCCAGAAGTAATATATGAGCTAGATAAATTAAGCAAAAAAACAGGAAAAGACAAGAAAATAAAAAATAAAGAATTTGCATTACTAGCTCTTGAACTTATCAACAAACTTGAAAAAAAAATCAAAAAAAAGAAAGGTTATGCTGATAAATCTATTTTCAAAACAGCATCAATGCTTAAAAAAAATAATAAGAATTTTATTATTGCAACAATGGACAGAGCAATTGCAAGAAAAATTAAAAAGCAAGGAATTAGGATTTTAATAATAAGGCAAAAAAAATATTTAAAAGAAGTATGAAAATTAAAATGCTATATAAAAAATATAGAAAAGGAATTTTTTGTATTGCTTATGCCTTGCCTTTAAGATATTTGTTCTTACATAGAAAGCTTCATTGGAAAGGATGGGAATTTCCTAAAGGGGGCAAGCTTACGAGGGAAAAACTGGAAAACACAGTAAAAAGAGAAATAAAAGAAGAAACAGGTTTAAAAGTTATAAAATTAAAAAGATTTTTAGTTCATGGAAAATTTATTTATGACAAGAAAACACAGCAGAGATGGAAAGCCAAAGGTTTTATTTATACACTTTTTTCATGTCAAGTAAAAAAAGGCAAGATAAAACTTACTAAGGAGCATGATAATTACAAATGGTGCAATTATAATCAAGCCATAAAATTATTAACATGGTCTGATCAAAAAAAATGTTTAAAAATTGTTAATACTTTTATAAAGAGAGATTTAAAAAAAGTTAAAAAAGTAAAAGTTAAAAAGGTAAGAAATTAACAATTTTCATAAAAAATGTTTAATATTATTGAAATTTCAGATTATGTAAGAGTAGAGCCAGAACTTTTTGGCCTTCCAATTAAAGAAGCTGTTAAAAAACAACTTGAAAGAACTTATACTGATTATATTGATGAGGAAATTGGTTCAGTTATTACTGTAATAGATGTCATAGAAGTTGGTGAAGGCATTCTGATTCCTGGTGACGCAGCTGCTTATTATGATTCTGTTTTTAAATTGCTTGTTTTTAAGCCTGTGCTTCAAGAACTTGTTTATGGTAAAATCACGCAAATTACTAATTTTGGTGCTTTTATGAATCTTGGACCATTAGAAGCAATGATACACATAGGCCAGACAATGGATGATTATGTAACTTTTAGTAAAACAGAAGCATTAATTGGTAAAAATACAAAAAGAGTGCTAAGAAAAAATGATGTTTGCATTGCCAGAATTGTAGCAATAAGTTATAAAAGTATGCCACCAAAAATTGGCTTAACAATGAGGCAGCCAGGTCTTGGTAAAATAGAGTGGATACAAGAAGATAAAAGAAGAGCAAAAATGCGGGCTGGAAAAGCAGAAAGAGTAGCAAAAGCTGGAGCAAAAACTAAAGAAAAAAGTAAAAAAGTAAAAAAGAAAAGATAAAAAATAAAGTAAAAAATGGCAAAATATCACCAATTTATTGAAGAGAAGATAAAAAAAATTCAAAATACTGTCAAGGATGGAGTAGCTGTAAGTGCATTATCAGGGGGAGTTGACAGTTCAACTGTAACTATACTAAGTCATAAAGCTTTAGAAGATAGATTAAAGACTATTTTTGTTGATAATGGTCTTATGCGAAAGAATGAACCTGAACATGTTGTTTCAACTTTTAAAAACATAGGGATTCCTGTTGAAATTATTGATGCAAAAGAAAAGTTTTTTTCTGCTTTAAAAAAAATAGAAGATCCTGAAGACAAAAGAAGAATAATTCAGGATGTTTTTTATCAAGATGTTTTTGAAAACTATAGAAAAAATATTAATGCTCAATTTGTATTACAGGGAACAATTTTAACAGATATAGAAGAAACCAGAGCAGGAATTAAATTACAGCATAATGTAGATATACAGGCTCCTTACAAGATAATAGAACCTTTAAGAACATTAAGAAAAGATGAAGTTAGAGAAGTGGCATATGAATTAGGGTTACCCAAAGAAATTTATAATAGAATGCCTTTTTTGGGTCCTGCTTTAGCTGGCCGCATTATTGGTGAAGTAACTCCCAAAAGAGTAGAAATTGTAAGAGAAGCAACAGCGATACTTGAAAATGAATTAAAAAATTCTAGAGCATTCCAATATTTAGCTATTTTGCATAAAGACAAAGTTACTGGAATAAGAGAAGGAAAAAGAGATTATGGCTTGCAAATAGAAGTAAGATGCTGGGATAGCAAAGATGCGAGAATAGCATCGCCAACAAAGCTTCCTTATGATGTTTTAGATGGGCTAGCAAAAAGATTAACAACAGAAATTCCAGGTGTTGTAAGTGTAGTTTATAACATAACTCCAAAACCGCCGTCAACAATTGAGGCTATTTAAATTAAAAATAAAGTAAAAGAAAAGGGAAAAATGAAAAAACAAAAAGTTTGTAAAAAATGCAAGATATTCATAGAAGGACATAAATGCCCTATCTGCGGCGGGACACAGTTTGTTGAATCATGGAAAGGTCGTATTATTGTTCTTAAACCTGAAGGTGAAATTGTGAAAAAAATGAATATAAAACAAAAAGGAACTTATGCAATAAAAACCAGGTAAAAAATAGAAAAAAATAATAAGAGATCTTTTGGATATTTCATTAAAAATAAAAATTAAGTAAAAAAATAATGGAGATATAAGATATAACAATAGTAAAAAGCATAATCAGGAGTGCTTTAGAATATCAAAAAAAATAAAAGATGAAATTTACAATAGAAAAAAAAGAACCAAAGCCACTTGTTGAGCGGGAAGAGATAATAATAAAGATTGAAGAAACAAATGCTACACCTTCAAATACCCAAGTCAAAGAGGAAATTTCAAAAATGATAAATAAATCAGCTGAGCTAATAGTTATGAAAAAAATTCATCAAGAGTATGGCAAGCATGAAGCCAGAGCATTTGCATATGCTTATAATAAC
>JAUXAK010000026.1 GCA_030619955.1 archaeon
GAGCAACTTCCATGTTTTGACTAACATCAATATCTTCAAACTCTATTTTATGCTCTTTTAGCCAATCCTTAAGCTTATCACACCAAGGACAAGTTGATGTTGAATATACTTTAATTTTCATTTTTTTGTTTTGAATTTTTATTTATTTTGAATTTTTATTTATTCTACAAAAATGTTCAAAGCTTCTGTCATAACTTGCTTCATCTTTTTTTGAAAAGAAACAAGCTGGAAGCTCTTTTCTTGCAAGATGGTAAGCAATACATTCACAACATAATCCTTTTCTAGAGCAAGGATAAGTGCAGTTACATTTTTTTAAATTTTTTTGCTTATTAAGGCACTCTGCCATTTTTCTTTCCTCTTTTTCTATTTCTTTAATAAAACAAACTTTTAAAGATTTTTGTTTTTAAGAAAAGATTATTTCTTCAATCTCTCTTAATTTTTTAATGTTTAATTGATAAGCTAAGCCATGCTTTGTTTTTCCATAATAACCAACAAAACCTTTCTTTATTAGATTATGAAGTACATTTTTAACAAATCCAACAAGGTGTGAAGGCAGTCCGGATTGTAATGTTTCTAAAAGTAAATGCCCCTTGTGAAAAGCTCTGACAGAATAAAGTTTTTTCAAGATAGTTTTTCTTATTTTCTGATAATTTTCTTCATCTAATTTTTTCATAAACTTTTGCAATGAAAATTGTCTTAAATATTTTTTCTCCTTTCTTTAATTCATATTTATAGCCCATATAAGCCATAAATAGAAAGATTTAAAAACTCAAAATATTTATTAGAAACATGGTAAAAACAGTTTTTATAGAATTATTTGGAGAAAACCCAATTTTTAAAGTACTGGATTTTTTAGTAATTCATGAAGAATTTGACTATAGTATGACAGACATTGCAAAATTTTCTGGAGTTGGCTATAGCACACTAAAACTTTTTTGGCCAAAACTAGAAAAAGAAAAAATTGTTGTATGCATAAGAACAGTAGGAAAAGCAAAGATGTTCAAATTAAATGAAAAAAGTTTTGCTGTTCAAAAATTTAAGGCTTTTTACTGGGCACTGACAAAAGAAGCAGTAAGAAAAGAGCTCAAAATAAAACCAAGCCCTATTAAACAATAAGAAAGGAACTATTGAACTCTTAATTTTTCTATTTGATTTTTATTTAATGGGCTAACTTTTAACACTTTATTAAATTTTCTCTTGCCATAATGTACTAAAACATTTTTTTTATGTTTTGCATCAGAATGTGCTACTGTTAAAGAAGCTGCAATTTTTATTACATTTTTAGTTGGTTTTTCTTCTAATAATGTTATTGGACTTGGAAAATCTTTAACTTCAAACATAGTATCATTTTTTGCTAATTTCATTAATTTTTTATTTTCTTGCTCATTTCTTCCTACAATAATCTTATTAGTTATCTTATTTTTATAACGAAAATGCCTTCCAATTTTAAGCAGTTCAGTATCTCTAGAAGTTATTTTCTTTTTATGTTTAAAAAAGTCACGAAACTTAGCTGCAAAAGCTTTCTCGCATAACAAGCAGCCACCTGCTGGTGTTGGATATGAAATTTTGAATTTTTCTGCAAGAGCTATCTGCCTTTTTCTTGATCTTCCTTGAATGTCAAGAAGTTTATTCCTATTAACAAGGCTTTTCTTCTCAGCAATACTTTCAGGAAGAAGTTTTGCACTAAGTGGTCTTAAAATTTTTCCTTTTAATTTAGATTCTCTTTCAATAAGCATCAAAGCCTTTTTTGTCTGGCTCATTGGCCTCTCGTTAAGCACTTCTCCTGTTGCAATAAAATGTATTTTTTCTTTTTTCATGATTTGTTTAGCTTTTTTTAACATAAAGATTTTGCAATCAATGCAAGGATTTATTGCAGTGCCATAGCCATGTTTTGGTTTTCTTATCATATTTATATATTCATGAAAATTTTTGCTTTCTTTACTTAAATCAATTTTTATTAATTTTGTTTTTAGCTTTCTTGAAGCAGCAACTGCATTTTTTTCTGAAAAAAATAAAGATGAAAAGTTTAGAGCTGTGATTTTTATATCCTGCTTTTGCATTAGTTTTATTGCAAGCCTTGAGTCTAAGCCACCTGAAAGAAGAGCTAGAGCTTTAACTTTAGTTTTAGTCATTTTTTCTTTTCTTTTTTTGATAATCTTTTATTGCCCTGCCCAAAGCATCAGCAGCAAGAACAGAACAGTGTATTTTTCTATAAGGTAAACCACTTAAAGCTTTTACAATTTTATCTTTTGTAATTTTTTTTGCTTGTTCTATGGTTTTGCCTTTTACCATCTGAGTTAATACAGAAGAAGAAGCTATGGCTGCTGCGCACCCCATTGTCTGGAATTTTATATCTTTTATTTTATCTTTTTCAATTTTTATATAAAGTTTCATAGAATCGCCACATACAGGAGAGATTGCTTTGCCAACACCATCTGCATTTTTTATTATACCAACATTTTTTGGATGCAGAAAATTCTGCATGACTTTTTTGCTATAACGAAACATTTTTTAAATTTAATTCACCAAGATTTTTAATATACTTAATGTGCTTTGCTTTTAATTTTCTTTTTTTAAATATATTTTTATCCCAAGAGCATATAAGAGGAATGACTATATTAATGTGTAATTTGTTAGCAACTTTTATATCACTTAATTTGTCAGCAACATAAATTGTTTCAGAAGTATTGATTTTAAATTTCTTCATGAGGATTTTGATTGCTTGTTCTTTTGTGTTAAAATCTTCTCCGCAGAGAATATCATTAAACTTTAATCCATGTTTTTTAAAGGATGTTAAAACAAAATTTCGTGACGAGTTAGTTACTAAAGCAAGGATACATTGTTTTTTTTGTTTTTTTAATTTAGAAAGTGTTTTTTTTACATGCAGGCAAAGTTTTAGTTTATTTACTTTAGCTATTATCCTACTGTTTATTTCTTTTTTAAGTTTGCCATTTTCTTTAACTTTAAGATTTTTCAAAGTAATGTTTAATTTAGACCCTAGAGAGCTTTCAACTTTCTTTCTTGTAAGTTTATAACCTCTTTTTTTTAGAGCATTAAAAATTATATCTCTCCATAAAGCTTTGCTATCAATAAGTGTGCCATCTAAATCAAAAATTATCAACTTTTGTTTCATTTTTTCTTTTTAATTTTTTTATTTAACTCATCAAGTAATTTTTTCACATCAATGCCATGAGCTTTTGCTCCTTGTTCAATTGTCTCTTGAGCTGCAAAAGGGCAGCCAACACATGTCATGCCATGTTTGAAGAAAACATCTGCTAAGTTAGGATATCTATTTATCACTTCACTAAATATCATATCTTTTGTTATTTTCTGTTTTTCTTTTTCTTGTTTTTGTTTTTTTGTGTTTATTTGTTTTTTATTTACCATTTGAATGGACTTATCTTTCTAAGAGAATTTATAATTTGTGGTAAAACTTCAAGTACATGATTAATATCTTGTTCTGTATTTTCTTTTCCTAAAGTTAAGCGAAGTGAGCCATGACTTTGTTCATGACTTAAGCCAATAGCTGTTAAAACATGACTTGGTTTTAAAGAACTACTTGAACAAGCGCTTTGTGTTGAAGCTGCAATTCCTTTTTCATCAAGCCTAAGAAGCAAAGATTCTCCTTCAACTCCTTTAAACCAAAAATTAATATTATTAGGCAAACGAAAAGTTGGATGGCCATTAAGATAAGAGTCTTTTATTTTGCTTATTTCTTTTATAAGTTTATTTCTTAACTTAATTTGTCTTTCTCCTTCTTTTTTCATTTCTTTTGTGGCAAGTTCAACTGCTTTTGCAAATCCAATAATACCAGCAACATTTTCTGTTCCACTCCTTAATTTATATTCATGACCGCCGCCATGTAGTATTGGTTCAATATTTACTTTTCTATTAACATATAACATTCCAACACCTTTTGGGCCATAAATTTTATGACTTGAAGCAGAAAGCAAGTTAATATTCATTTTTTTAACATTTATTGGTAGCTTGCCAAAACTCTGAACAGCATCTGTATGAAACAAAATTTTATGTTTTTTACAAATTTTTCCTATTTCAGCTATTGGTTCTATGGTTCCTATTTCATTGTTTGCATGCATAATTGAAACAAGAATTGTGTTTTTTGTTATAGCTTTTTCAACATCTTTTGGATTGACAACCCCATATTTATCAACATTAAGATATGTAACTTTAAAACCTTGTTTTTCAAGCCATTTGCAAGGCTTAAGAATAGCAGGATGTTCTATCTTTGATGTTATAATATGGTTTCCTTTATCACGATTGGCAAAGGCAACACCCTTTATTGCTAGATTATTTGATTCTGTTCCTCCTGAAGTAAAAATAATTTCATTTGCTCTTGCATTTATTATCTTTGCAATAGTTTTTCTTGATTTACTTAAAGCTTCTTTTGCATCTTTGCCAAATGAATGTAAACTTGAGGCATTGCCAAATTTTTCTGAAAAATATAGCCTCATTGCTTCAAGAACTTCTTTTCTTACAGGTGTTGTTGCAGCATGATCAAGATATATTTTTTTCATTCTAATATTCTACCTAAATTTTTTTCAAATTCTTTCATGTTTCTAAAAATAAAAGATTTATCAGCAATCCCTCTTAATAAAATTGCTCTTCCTTGCGGCGTTAGGGCTACTATAATTTTTTTACCTAAAGATTTTGCATAACCTGATTCAATTAGAAGTCCTTCGGCTTTTTCTCTGGTTTCAACAATTGCAAGGAGTATATCACATTTTTTTAGATTAGTAAATGCTTTTCTCATTACAAAAACTGGATTTTCTTTTCTAACTTTCCATTTTTGTATATCCCGAAAAAAGATAAATGATTTATAACCTGTTCTTTTAATAATATCAGATATATTTTCTAACTTTTTCCTTAGCTTTCTGTGATCAGCTCCACTAAACTTATAAGCAATATAAATTTTTTTCATCTTATCTCCATTATAGGTTTAGCTGAACATATTTTTAAAATGCCTTTGTTATATTTTTTGCAGACACAACAAGCTAGACCTTGTTTTTTTGTTAAGTTTAATAATTTTAAAATTTCACTAACAGCTTTCTTATTATTTTTAATAATAGCTTTGGCAGCAATTTCAAATTCTTTTTTCATGCTTTTTGGAAATTTTATTTCTTGGGCTCTTTTTTTATGTAAATACTGGCTTATGGCAGCTTCTGTTATTCCTAGGATTTTTGCAATTTCTTTTTGTTTCAGTTTGTGTTTTAAAAGAACTTTTGCTAGCTCTCGCCTGATTGCAGGAATAATATACCACACTTCGATTTCTTGGGGTAGTGAATACATAAAATTCTTAACTATTGTTAATTTATAAATCTTTTTGATTTTTGTTTTTTGTCAACATAAGATTTAAATACTTAAATTTTAATATTTTTGTATGCTAGGCTGGATAATTTTAATTATTGTGGTTGTTGTAATCCTGTTAATTGTTTTTGGATACTACAACAGGTTTGCTATTTTGAAAAATAGAATAGAAAATTCTTTTGCACAGATAGATGTTCAGTTAAGGAAAAGAGCAGATCTTGTGCCTAACCTTGTTTCATCTGTAAAGGGCTATATGAAGCATGAAAAAACAATGATTAGGGAGGTTAATGAAGCAAGAAAAGCTCTTGTAAGTGTTATGCCTTCAGGAGATATGGCAAAAAAAATAAAAGCAGGAGATAAATTACAAGGCGCTTTAAAAAGTATTTTTGCAATAGCTGAAAACTATCCGAATTTAAAAGCTAATGAAAATTTTTTACATTTACAACAAGAGCTAAGTGCTATTGAAGACAAAGTTGCTTATGCCAGACAATTTTACAATGATTCTATTTTAGGTTATAACAACTTATGCAGGACTGTTCCTGGAAAATGGTTTGCATCTTTGTTTGGAAAAAAAGAAGGCAAGTATCTGGAAATTCCAGCAGCTTCAAGAACTGTTCCTAAGCTAAGCTTCTGATTTTAACTTTAACTACTTAACTTGTGTTTAAATATAAATGGCAAAAACAAAAATAAGTTTTCATGATCAAATTGCTAGAAACAAAAGAAACTCTGTTATTTTATTAATTATTGTTTTTTTTGTTTTAATTGTTCTTGGCTATGTAATAAGTCTTGCTTTTTCACCTGATTACTTCTTTTTTATAATGATTCTTGCTATAATAATCTCATTATCTTATATTCTTATTACTTATTATAAAGCTGAAAAAATTGCACTTTCTTCTGTTAAGGCTAAAAAAGCTGACCCTAATAAACATAAAATGCTTTACAATGCTGTTGAGAATATGTCTATAGCTTCTGGAATGCCAATGCCCCAGGTTTATGTAATGGAATCTAATAATATTAATGCTTTTGCTGCAGGTAGAAATCCTAAGCGTAGTGTGATTTGTGTTACAACAGGACTTTTAAAAAAATTAAATAAGCAAGAAGTTGAAGGAGTTGTAGGTCATGAGATGAGTCATATTGCAAATTATGATATCAAGTTTGTGACACTTGTTGCTGTTGTTGTTGGCGCTGTTTCAATTTTCTCACAACTTTTTTTAAGAAGCTTATGGTTTGGTGGTGGAAGAAGAGGCGGAGGAGATAGAGGAGGCGGCAATATAATTATTTTTATCGCAGCTATTGTTTTGGCAATTATTGCTCCTTTGGTTGTTAAATTAGTTCAGCTTTCTATTTCTCGCAAACGCGAGTTTATGGCAGATGCTGGTTCTGTACAGCTTACAAGATATCCTCCTGGCATGATTAATGCTTTAAAAAAAATAAAAACTGAAACTCAAAACATGAAAGTTCCTGGTGCAGTAGCACCAATGTTTTTTTCTGAAACAACAAAAAAAAGAATTTCAGGTTTGTTTCAGACTCATCCTCCACTTGATGAGCGCATAAAAACTCTTGAAGCAATGTGAAAGTAGCTGCCGAATTGTTATTTTTTATATTTAAGATAAAAAAATACTATTAAGGATCCAATTAGATAAAAAATTATAGAATCAACAATTAATAAGGCCACATTAAAATTGGCTATTTGGCCAGCAAACCTTGAATGTTTATAAAAAGTAAAAGGAAATCCATAAATATAATCTGTGGTAGTGAAAAATCGTGCACTATAAATACCTAAGAAATGTATTAGGGGAAGGAGTATGCTAATAATATTTGGTTTAAAAAATTCTTTCCAATTCATATAGATTAAATTTATCTAGGGCTATATAAACATTTTGAATTTATAAAGACGGTGAGTAATATTTCACTTAATCAGCCATTAATTAACAACTTCCGCCTTGAGTTGATGTCCCTCCACCAAATCCAGGACTTGGATTTTCAGTATTTAATGTTTCTGAACATTCAGCTGGAGGAGTTGTAAAAGCCTCACATATTTTTTGTTTAATATCTTCTGGTGACCTTGGCCACACTTCAACAACCTGTCCATTAATTACTGTTTTTGGGCTTCCCTTTACCCCATATTTTTCATTTAATACTTTGTCTTCTTAAATATACTATGCTGATT
>JAUXAK010000051.1 GCA_030619955.1 archaeon
ATCATATTCTCTTGAATATTCAGGGCTTACAAGAGCTGAAACTTTTTTATGTTCTAAAGCCATGCGATTAATTTTATCATTTGTGCCAAGAACAAGCACAAGATAATGATGACTTGCGCAATCAGCCATTTTTCTTAAATCTCTATCAGAAATTGTTTTTATTAAAACAGCATCATAATCTTTCTTTTCTTTTTCTTGTTTTCCTGCTTTTTCTTGTTTTTTTATATCTTCTAATTTCGAAACTTGTTTTACAAAATAAATTTTATTAAAGCCCAAGCTTTTAGCTTTTCTAATCACATTTTCATTTCTTTTTCCAATAAAAAAATCAGCATTCATTTTATAACAAAAAGTTTAGTATTTTTAACTTTAAATAATCCAAGTTTGCTTCCAGCATCAAGCCATCCATGTGCATAATTTACTGCTGCAAATGCATTTACTAAATCACCCTGTTTTTTAAAGAATAAAGCATCATCAAAATAGCGCTGTGCCATGTCTAAAACAGCCAAAGCTTCTTTTTCTTTTTTCTTATATTTTTTATTTATTGCTTTTTTTGCAATTTTAAGAGCTTTTTCAGTAATTGTAAAATATTTTCTAAGTTTTGCTTTATCAATTTCAATCTTTTTGTCCTTCATAAATTTTATAAACATAAGAGAGTTTTAAAAACTTATGCAAGAGCTGATTATAAAAACAAAAAAGAGGCAGGAAGTAATTGATATTACTAATAAAGTTAATGACATTGTTAAAAAAAGCAAGATTAAGGAAGGACTCTGTTTTTTGTACATTCCGCATGCAACTGCAGCTATAACAATAAATGAAAATGCAGACCCAAATCTTTGTTTGGATTTTCTTGATGCACTTAACAAGCTAATTCCTCAAGGAATATGGAAGCATGATAAAATTGATAATAATGCAGATGCACATATTAAATCAGCTATAATAGGACCAAGTGAAGTTATTCCTATAAAAAACTCAAAACTCTTGTTAGGCACGTGGCAGGGCCTGATGATCTGTGAATTTGATGGCCCTAGAGAAAGAAGAGTGATTGTTGAAGTTAAATAAAAAAATGCAAAAACAAATTTTCATAGTGATGGATGGCATAGATGGAAATGGCAAAAGCACTCAAATAAAATTACTTAAAGAATATCTTGAACACCAAGATAAAGAAGTTTTTTTAACAAGTGAGCCTTCTACAAGTGAACATGGTAAAAAAATTGAAAATTTGTTAAGAAGAAAAGAAGCTTCCAGATTATCTAAGAAAAAATGGGTAGAGCTTTTTACTCTTGACAGCAAAGAAAATATAAAAGAAATTAAAATAGCATTGCAGGAAAATAAAATTGTTTTATGTGACAGATATTATTATAGCACACTTGCTTATCAGCTCAATGAAAAAGAATGGCAAGCCTATTCAGAACAATTTTTAAAGCCAACAATTGTTTTTATTCTTGACTTGCCTGTTCCTATTGCACTTGAAAGAGTAAAAGAAAAATACAAGCTGACAGGAGAAAAAAAAGCTTATTTTGAAAAACTTAGTATTTTACGTGCTGTAAGAAAAAAGTTTTTACTTTTGCCAAATTATCTTTCTGACAATATTAAGATAATTAAAGGGGACATGCCTATCAAAAAGATATCAGAAGACATAAAAAAGGAAGTAGATCTTTTAATAAAAAAATAAAAATTTTTTAATTAAGGAGCAGGAGCAATTTTGGTTGATGGTTTAGGTTTTGTTTTTGGTGATGCTTCTTTTGGTTGAGGTTTTGCTTCAGGCGCAACTTTTTTTCTAAAAGGTGGCTTTTTTGTAGCAAAAAGTATAACAAACACAACAGCGACAGCAACAACCACAAAAATCAACCAAGTCCACCATTCAATTCCTTCACAATCTCTTTGATCTGGTGGTGGTTTTGCAAATTCAGTACCACAATTCCAAACATCAGTACAAATTTGTTCTTGTATTCCATTAATACAAGGGCCCCATTCATCACATTCCCATTCTTCTGCACAGCAGTCACGTAACTGAGGGTAAACACAGTTTTGAGGATCACATTGATTAAAGTCTTCACAAATTTTACTTTGTGAAAATTGTCCACTAATTTCATGGCATACACTCCATTCATCACTGCATTGCCAATCTTCATAACATGGGGGAGTACAACTTTGGTTTTGTATATATTTATCACCTACAGCAACACAATCTGATGGCTTTGCATATGTTGTGCCACAATTATTTTCATCATAACATTCTCTTTGTTCTTTCCATTCACCATCAACTTGAGTACAATCAGACCATGCATCATATGTCCAGTTTTCATTACATTGGGTTCCTCCTGCTTCACAATCAGAATTTGTTTGACATTGATTATTTCCTGGCCCATCAATAGCAACACAGCTATAGTTTACACAAGCTGTGTGTGTTACAAGTGTTGCAACACTAAATAAATCAGAATCAGAAAAAATCACCTCATTATTATAAATTAAAGAAACACTTAAATCATAAGTTACAGCATAATTTGGTGCTTCTAAATCTAAGTCATTTAAGTTAACAGAATAAACATTGTTCCAATTATTGCAATAATAAGGAGAAAGAAGAGTAGGAGTAGGAAGGAGAAGATTGTTATCTTCCCTTAATTCATCAATTACATTAGTTGGATCTACTTCAGCTGTAACATATACAAATCTACTAGAAATAGCATAATAAACAGGAACATGATAGTCTACACCAGGTCCTAATGTTGAATTTATTAAGTAGTCCTCACTAGAAACAAGGTTGTTTGAAATAAAAATATTTACAGTAAGATCAAAAGGTGAATAAGCATTACCATTTCCAATATTTTCTATATATACTTTAAACCCCTCACCTAAACCAATTCTTTCAATTCTAGAAACTATTAAATCTGGTTTTCCTTCTGGCTCTTCTCCCTCTACACAAGCACCACCTTCACATATGCTTGATGGACAAAGAATAGGATCACTATCTATACATTTATTATTTGAGCAGGTATACTCAATAACAGCAGCACATGTTTTAGGATCAGGAAGAACTCCAGTGCAATAAGCA
>JAUXAK010000009.1 GCA_030619955.1 archaeon
GTCAAATGTTTGTGTTCTAGTTTCTAATGGAACAGTTATTTGTATTTTATCAGCACCATTAGGTTCTATTTTGATTTCTTCTTCATAAGCTGTTGTTAAACCTTCAAAAGTTACTTTAAGTGACTCAAGTCCTGGAAGTAAGACATATTCTCCTTCACCTGCAAATAAATCATCTGCAGGTTTCCAATAGAAAGTTATTTTACTTATACCTAAGTCAGTTCCATCCCAAATTGCAGTAATATCATGATATAAGCCATCAACATAGTCTTCATTTAATTTTATGCTCTCACTTGTGCCATAAGCACCATAGTCAGAATCTACTAAACTCAATTTTTGTGAACCAAGATAGAATTTTGCTTGTCTTATACCACCTGCCCAACTTTGATAAGTTGTTTCTGCTATTCCAATTTCTGTGTCATCTTCAAGTTTGTATGTGCCACCTTTGGCTAACTCATCTGTTGTTTCTCCATTGATAATAAAAACAACATTTCCATCATTATCAACAATTTGTAAAGTAACTTCATATGTTGTGTCATCAATTGTATATGTTTTTGTTTCTCCTTCCTGTATTGTGTCTGTTATAGGACCAGTCATTAAATCAAGTGTAATTTGTGTGCCACTTACTTCTGCATTTACAATAGTGTATTCATTACCAAGAAGTTCTATCTCTGAATCTTCAAAATCATCTAAAGTATTTGAAGTGTTTGTAGATTTTGCAGATGTTGTAAATGTTAGTGTATAGTTTACGAATTCACCCTTCTTTTTACCGTAAACCATTAATGCTGGTTCGTTTTTGTAATCAGTATCCCTCTTAAATGTAGCTAAAGGATATGATGCTCCAAACTTTATCCTCTGCTTATAGTCAAATGATCCGCCATCATGAGCTTTGTAAGTACCATCTGCTAACATTAATGGAAGCTCATCATCATCAAAACCTCCAGTCTCAACATTTGCAAATGTTTCATTTATGTTTAATGGATTGCCACTAGCTTCAATTTTTTCAGCTTCACCTGTTACAGTGTCTGCTGTAGCTGCTGTTGTTGTACCAAATAAAGTAGCTATATCTAATGCAGCCATAATGTCTTCAGCACCAGCATTTGGGCTGCTGCTTACAACAATAGCTGGGTTAGAAAAATCACTATTCCAGGTACTTAAGTCAGCTGCTACTGCAAATCCTGCTGTCATTCCTAAGAATAAACCGGTTACTGCTAAAGGTGCTATTTTCTTTAGCAATTTCATTTGTTATTAATTATTAAACCCCCTTTCAATCATTATTTGAATATTGGCCAGCTTGATTGCAAGAGCCTGAGTATGAGAATTGAGACATAGAAAATTTTCTCTTACTCTTTTCACTCTTTTTTTATTTTTTTCAAACTGCATTTTTTGCTCACTGCCTCTTTTTTCTCTTTTGAGACAATTAGGCCTTTAGCTTATAAATAAGACTTTTGCTTTTTTACTTTCGCATTTTTATGTCTCAATTTTAAGCTATTTGTCGCGACTTTCATTAGAAAGTCACTGGCCAGATTGCAATATGCTCTATTGCATTACTTTTGCTACCTTTTTTATATTTAAAAAGCTTTTGTTGAGCATGCTTTTAGGTCATGAATTTTTGCTATGTATTTATAAATCTTATGTTACTATTTGATTATTAACACAGATTTTGAGGTTTTTCTGATAGGGAATTTATTTTTCCATATATGGAATTTAAAAACATATAATTTAGAACAATAGTATTTAAATATATGGGTTATTTGTCCTTTAAAGAGTAATAATAAACCAAGAAAAAGCATGTAAAAATGGCTAAAAAGCAAGGAAAAACCAAGGAAAAAATAAGAAAAATAATTATTAAACTTGAACATAGAGGGGACAAGAAAAATAAGGAAAAAGAAAAGAAAAAAGAAAAAGAAAAGAAAAACAAAGCAAATAAAGATAAAAAAAACCTTCTTGGCATACCATTAGCAATGCCTCATATGAGAATGCCCTTACCTCATATGCATATGCCCTCAATATCTTCAATACATATTCCTTTGCCAGCAAGAAGAGGAAAACAAAAAGAAATTTTTAATTCATGGGAATTTAAACAGCTTCTTAGCAAGGAAAAAATAAGGATTTTACATGAATTAAAAGCTAAAAAAGCTAAAATTGTTTCTATTTATGCCCTAGCTAAGCTGCTTTCAAGAGATTTTAAAGCTGTAAGACAAGATCTAAGGCTTTTGGAACAATTTGGCTTTGTCAATCTGATTTCAGAACAAGACAAAAAAAGCAAAAGAACAAGATTAAAGCCTGTTCTTGTTATGGACAAGATTCAGATTAATATTGAAATTTAATATTGAACTTTATTTTGATTTTGAGTATGTACTATAACATATATATTAAAGAATAACTGACATTATTCTGGCATATCTTTATTTAATTGTGTTCAAAAGAACTTTTATAATATTTTATTTTTATTGTTATTCAGCCCCACTATAATAAAATTTAAGTTCAACCCATATATTTTCTCCCCTTAGTGAGGGAATTGGCACACTTGAAGCAAAATAATTTCCAGTTAGGTTGCCTTCTTCTATTAAACTTATCTGCTCACTATTGCTTATATTTAAAATATATCCATGAACATATGCATGAGCTATTTCTTCTTTTTTTCCTAATAAGCTATTTAACATATTCTCAAGATTTTCATTTAAATTATCACAAACCTTAATATTATTATTTTCACACTTGCCTATAGGAGCATTATAACATTTTTTTATTAAATCCCTTATGCTCTGGTTCTCTGCTGCAATCCTGCAGTCAGTTGTATAACTTAATGATGCCTGAAGCAGATCATCAAGCTGAGCTGTTTCTGGCTCAATAGCTTCACTAGCTCTTCTTAAAGAAAAAGCAAAGAAAATCAAGCCAATAATCATTATAATCAGCACAATAATTACAAATCCAAAAATTTCTTCCTGGGCTTTTTTATTTTTTTCTAACATTTTGCTTTTTATAAAGTATTTTTGTTTGATATTATAATATAGTTTTTATTCTTAGCAAATTATTTTATGGTACAATAATTGTAATTTTTATTTTTGCTATTACACATGAAGAGCCTGCTGTGGTTTCTTCACATAATGGAGTGAATGTGCTGTGGGTTATAATTGATTTTTGTGTTGATTTTTGATAGATAATATAGCTTTTGCCTTCAGGAAAAACTTCCTCTATTGTGATCTTGGCGATGTTAGCTGCTTGCCATAGCTTTGAATAACTGTTTCTTATTCCTGGTGTTTCAAATGCAAGAACCTTGTCTTTGTCAATGCAAGCTATTCCAGCTGTTGTGCCAAAACTTTTTGAGCATCTTAGCTCTGGTAATGCAGCTATGACTTGTAGCATTGTTATTGCTCTTGATTCCCTAATTTCTTCTGCACTTTTCTGTATGCTTGTCATTTGAAATCTTGCAAAAAACAAAAGCAGAATTCCAAATAAAAAAACAACAGCAAGTAACACAAAAGCCATTTCTTGAATCTTAATCTGGCCTTTTCTGCTTTTCCTGCTTTTTTTTATTTTTATTATCATCTTTTTTGCTTTTATTTTACTTTTTTTTAAAATAAATTACATTTGTAAGCAGCTTCATTAGCTCTTTTAAGTGTTTTTGAAGCTTGGTATAATTGTTTTAAATCATTTTCTTGAATGTTTGTTGCAACAGCAATTTCATCTGATTTTCTCTTAAGTGGTTCAAGATTGAAAATAGTAGAACAGCCTCTTGCAGATAAACTTCTTGTTTTTTCTTCATAAACAGAGCATTGTATATTAAGTCTTTTAGCAAGCCTTTGTAAATTGCAATTATAAGTTGCTTTATCTGAAAAAATACCAGCATAAAGCAAGGCATCACCTGCCCAGTAAATTCTTACAGCCCCATTTTTTTTAATAATTTCACCATAACCAAGAGAAGCACCTCTTACATTTATTGAACAACCACTTGTGTCAAAACAGACACTTATGCTATCTTTACAAGCACTTACTAAAGTTTCAATTTTAATGCTATCTATGTTTAAACTTCCAACTTCATTTTTAATTCTGGTTGGCGCGCCAACAAAACAATATTCTTGCTCAGGTGGCCATAAAATCATTACATCAGCGACCCTCCAAGGAAATTCAAGAGGCTTGCTTAAAGCTTCAAGTTTTTTAAATTCAGTTACTTTTGCAGTATCAAGATAAATATATTTATCATAAATTTTTCTTGGAATACCCTCTACTTTTCCTTTTAAGGTTTGTAAAGTTATAGTATTGCTTCCTAAATCACCTTCTGCTGAACAATCAAAAATTATTTTTCTTTTTTTAGGTAGTTCAACAGGATAGTAAGTTGCTTCAGCTAAAGAACCAAGATAAGAAAAAGGATTTAGCATTATGTCAAGACTCTGGGCTTCAATAGTGGCTTGCTCATATTGTGACTGCATTAATCTTGTTCCAACAAAATAAAAAGCAAGAAATAAAATTAATGCACCAACTATAACAGCAAAAATCCATGCAAATTGCATCTGGCCTTTTTCTTTTTTTAAATAGAATTTCATTTCTTAATAAAATTTTTTATTTCAGTTAATCACCTAATTACTTAACCACCAGCCTCAATGCTGATATAATGTGTGCCTGGATTTGTTAATTTTATTTTAACCTGGCCTTTAACAACAGGAATACATCTTGTTTTTTCTATGTTTAAACATTCTTTTGGGTTTTCTCTTGTTCCGCAATGTATGTGCCAATAACTTTTTACATGATATTTTTCTGCTTCACCAAGTGGCCAGAAAAAAAGATTATTTTTTTCACCATAGAGTCTAGCTTCTTGACAAAAGTTAGTTAAATCCGGAATTCCAGAAGGCGAATTACACCTGCTCAAGTTTGTAAAACACACATAATCAATTTTTTTGCTTAAATCTAATGTTATTGTTTCAGATGCTTCTTTATTCCATTTTTTAATAATTTCATTTCTCAAATCATTTACAAACAAATTAATCTTTGCCTGTTCTGCAGTTTCAAGAAAATTTTTTATCACCCAAAAACCAACAAATAGCGCAACTGCAATAAGTATTAGTGCAAAAATAAATTGAAAAGGCATTCCCATAACCTGGCCTTTTTTTCTTTTGTTTCTCTCATCTCCATTACTCCTGCTACTTTTGCCACCTCTTTTATTTTTTTTCATAGAAAAGTTAGTGAGAGATAACTTATAAAATTTTCTAAAAACAAAAACCAAAAACCAAAGAAAGCTTTATAAATACCTCGCTTTTATAATATAAGTAGAGAAGGAAAAATAAAAAATGGAAATGGAAGTGCAACATCAAGTTATGGGTTATGACAGAGCAGCGTCAATGTTTTCTCCAGATGGCCGCTTGTTACAAGTGGAATATGCTGAAAAAACAGTTCGTTTAGGTTCTGCTAGTATTGGTTTAATATGCCAGGATGGAGTTGTTATAGTGGCTGACAAAAGAATTTTTGATATTTTAGTAGTCTCTCAGTCAATAATGAAAATATGGGAGATTGACAGCCATGTTATTGCAAGTGCAGCTGGCATCTTAAGTGATGCAAGAGTGCTAATGGAAAGAGTGCAGGTTGCTGCACAACAGCATAGAGTCACTTATGACCAGCCAATTGATACTGAATCTATAATCAAAGAAATAGCTAATATCAAACAAGCATTTACACAGTATGGTGGTGCAAGAGTATTTGGTGTTGAAGTGATGGTTACTGGAATAAATTCAAATAATGAATGCAAACTTTATGTTAGTGATGTTACTGGAAGCTATGCAGGTTATAAGGCCACTGTTATAGGGGAAAATGATGAAAAAATTAAAGAAATGTTAAGAAACAGCTATAAAGAACAAAGTGTTGAGCAGGGAATTAAACTTGCATTAAACATTTTTAAAAAGGTTCTTGGAAAAAATTTTAATATTTCAAGATTTGAAGCTTTTTTTATTAAGATTACTGATAAAAAAGTAAAAAAAATCTATGGTGATGCTTTAATGAAATATATAAAATAGTCAATTAATTATAAAATTATTATATTATTTATAATTAATTAAAAATTAAAGAATTAAAATTATTAAATAAAAAAGCATAAAAATTAAAATAAATAAAAAAATAATAAAATTATTTTTTCTTTAAAATGTCTGATGTTATAGCAAGAATCAAATTGAAAGGAAAGCATTTTGAGGTTATGGTTGATTGTGACAAAGCAATTGATCTGAAAAAGAAAAAGAGTGTTAATGCAGTTTCTGTCAGAGATATTCTCGCTATTGATGTTGTTTATGTTGACTATAAAAAAGGTTTCAAAGCATCTTCTTCAGATTTAAAAGAAATTTTTGGTATAGAGGACATTCATGAAATAGCTGCAAGGATTCTTGCTGAAGGCGAGATATTACTGCCTCAGGAGTACAGAGAAAAAGAAAGAGAGGCTAAGCTAAAGCAAATTGTTGATTTTTTGGCAAAAAATTGTATTGACCCGAGGACAAAAGCACCTTATACAGCAGAAAGAATTAACAGCGCATTAAAACAAGCTGGAGTGAGAATTGATGAAACAAGAAGTGCAAATGAACAAGCCATGATTATTATAAAGGAAATTGAGAAAATAATTCCCATTAGGATTGCAACAAAGAAATTAAAAATAACAATTTCTGCAGCTCATGTGGGAAAAATTTATGGTTTATTCAAGAATTTTAAAAAAGAAAAAGAGGACTGGCTCCCTGATGGCAGCTTATGCTGTATTATTGATTTGCCAGCAGGTATGCAACTTGAATTTTATGACCGTTTAAATGCAATAACTCATGGTTCAGCTATCACAGAAGAGCTTGAAACTTAAAAAATTAAAAAATAAAAAAATGGAAGATTAAAGAATAAAATGGAAAAAGAAAAGAAAAAAGAAAAAGAAGAAAAAGAAAGCAAGAAAGAAGAGAAAAAAGAAACAAAGAAAGAAGCAAAAAAAGAAGAAAAGAAAAAAGAAAAAAGAGAGCGAATTATTGCAGTGCCTGGGGAGATTATTGCTTCTGGTCCTGAATTTTTGCCTGGTGAAGGAACAAGGCGTGAAGGCAAGGATATTTTAGCAATGAAATTTGGATTACTTGATAAAAAAGACAAACTTGTTAAAGTAATTCCCTTAACCGGAGCTTATATTCCAAGAGTTGGCAACACTGTTATAGGGCAAATTGTTGACATAACCTTTAATGGATGGATTGTTGATATCTTATCGCCACATCTTGCTTTTCTATCAATGACAGAATATCCAAAATATATCAGCAAGAATGACCTTTCAGAATATTATAATTTTAAAGATAATATTTTAACAAAAATTAAAGCTGTTAAATCACGTTCTGTTGAGCTGACAATGAAAGAAAGAGGCTTGAGAAAACTTGAAGGCGGCATGCTTTTAAGAATTAATTCAACAAGAGTGCCAAGAGTTATTGGCAGAGCAGGCAGTATGGTTAATACAATTAAAGATGAAACTGGGTGTAATATTACTATTGGCCAAAACGGCATAATTTGGTTAAAAGGTAAAAAAATGGAAGATGAGCTACTTGCAAGAGAAGCTATAGAGCTAATAGTTAAGCAGCCATTTATAGATGGTTTAACAGAAAAAGTAAAAACTTTTTTATCAGAAAAGAAAAAAGAAAAAAAATCAAAATAAAATAAATAAAAAACAACAACAAAAAAGAAAAAAACAAAAATGGCTTTTAAAAGACCTGATGGAAGATCTTTTGATCAAACAAGAAAGATTGAAGCAAAAGTAGGAATAATAAAAAAAGCAGATGGCTCAGCCTTGTTTTCATTTGGTGACAGTAAAGCTATAGCTGCTGTTTATGGGCCTAGACAACTTTATCCACAGCATTTGCAGAATCCTGAAAAATGTTTGTTAAGATGTCATTATGATTTAGCTTCTTTTTCAGTTACAGAAAGAAAAAGGCCAGGACCAACAAGAAGAAGTTCTGAAATTTCTTATGTAATGACAAAAGCACTTGAGCCAGTGCTACATCTTCAGAATTTTCCTAATAGTGTTGTTGATGTTTATATAATAATCACACAAGCTGATGCAAGCACAAGATGTGCAGCTATTAATGCAGCATCAATGGCACTTGCAAATGCTGGCTTGCTTATGAAAGAACTTGTTTCATCTGTATCTATTGGCAAGGTAGCTGATGCTATTGTTGTGGATTTAACAAAAGAAGAGGAAGATTACACTATAACAAAAGAAGGTAAAGAAGAAAAAGCAACAACAGACATTCCTCTTGCTTTTCTTTCGAGATCAGAAAAATTAAGCCTTTTGCAGCTTGATGGCAAAATAAAATTACAGGAATTAAAACAAGCAATTGCTGCTGGAAAAAAAGCTTGTGTTAAAATAACTGAAATACAAAAGCAAACACTAAAAAAAATCAAAGAAAAATAAAAAATGGAAATATCAAGTTTAACAAAAAAAAGAATTGAAGAATTACTTAAAGAAGGAAAAAGACTTGACAGAAGAAAACCTCTTGAGTTTAGGGATATTACAATAGAACAAAATGTATCAAACAAAGCAGAGGGCTCAGCAAGAGTTAAAATTGGAGATACAGAAGTTATTGCAGGAGTTAAACTTAGTGTTATGGAGCCGTTTCCAGACACACCAGATGCTGGTGCATTAATGGTTGGTGCTGAACTTTCGCCTCTTGCCTCAGACAAGTTTGAACTTGGACCTCCAGGTATCAGGGCTATAGAACTTGCAAGAATTATTGACAGAGGAATTCGTGAGAGTGAATTTATTGATTTAAAAAAGTTATGCATTAAAAAAAACGAGCTTGTTTGGGCTGTTTTTATTGACATTTATCCTATAAATTATGATGGGAATTTAATAGATGCAAGTGCTTTGGCAGCAATAGCAGCACTACACAATGCAGTATTTCCTAAAATTAAGAATGATAAAGTGCAGTTCGGCGAATTAACAAACAAATCTTTACCTTTAAAAGATACTCCAATCACAATAACCTTCTATAAAATAAATAATACATTTATTCTCGATCCTGTTATGGAAGAAGAGGAAGCAGCACAAGGAAGAGTAAGCATGGCTTTGACTTTTAAAAAAGAAGAATTTTTACATGCAATACAAAAAGCAGGCGATGAAGCTCTTGATGAAAAAGAAGTGCTTGAAGTAATTGAGCTAGCTTCAAAAGAAGGAAAAAAACTTTATAATAAAATCAAAACACATTTAAAAATAAAGTAAACTTCAATAAACTTCTGAGAATGAAAAGAAAAAAAGAAAAAATTAAAAAAGAAGGGAATAAAGAAAAAAAGAAAGAAGAAAAAGGAAAATTTTCACCAGAATTTTACACAAAATATGAAGCAGCGAGAATTCTTGGTGCAAGAGCTTTACAAATTAGTGCAAATGCCCCAATACTGCTTAAGCTAAGTAAAGAACAGCTTGAATCCTTGAATTATGATCCTATTAAAATAACAGAACTTGAATTTCAAGCTGGAATTTTGCCAATAACTGTTAAAAGGCCAATGCCAAAAAGAATTGAAAAAGAGTTGCCTGAAGAAAAAGCAGCAGAAATTGTAAAAAAAGAAAAAAAGCTTCCAGAGAAAAAAGAAAAATTACCTGAAGAAAAAGCTGTAGTTGAGGAAGCAGAAGAAGCAGAAGCTGAAGTAGAAGAGGCCAAAGCAGAAAAGGAATCAGCAACTGAAGAAGAAATAGCAAAAGAAATAGCAGAAACTGGGACAGATTCTGAAGAGGAAGAGTAAAACAAAAATCTTTTTATATCCTCCTTTTTTATTTATTAAATGATACTTACCAAAGTTTTAGCAAAAAAGATTCTTAATTCAAGAAAAGAGGAAACAATTTCAGTTATTGCTGAAAGTAAAAAAATAAGCAAAGCCATAGGGACTGAAGCAAGTGCGCCAAGCGGCAAAAGCAAAGGGAAATATGAAGTAAAAGATTTTTCATCTCGAGGCATTGATTTTAGTATTAATTTTATTAATGTTCTTGGAAAAAAACTTATAAAAGAGAAAATAAACTTTCAAAGCTTTGAGGACCTTGCTGAAATAGAAGAATTAGTAAGGCAATATGATAAAACTCCTAATTTGAGCCTTGTTGGAGGCAATTCTCTTTATGCTTTAGAAACAGCAATATTAAAGCTAATTGCAGCTTCACAAGAACAAGAGCTTTGGCAATTTTTAATTCAAGGCAAAAAAGTTATCTTGCCAAGGCCTTTAGGCAATTGCATTGGCGGTGGAGCTCATGTAAAGCAAGATAAAAAAACAGATTTCCAGGAATTTTTACTCTTGCCAAAAACAAAACATTTTTTTGATGCATATTTTATCAACCTTCAAGCATATAAAGAAGCTAAAGCACTTCTGACAAAAAAAGATAAAGAATGGAAAAAAAATTTAACAGATGAAAGTGCTCTAGCTACTACTTTAGATAATGAATCTACTCTTGCCTTGCTTCAAGCTGTTAAACAAACAATTAAAGAAAAATTTGATATTTCCATTGAACTTGGAATTGATGTTGCTGCAAGCACATTCTGGAAAGTTAATCGCTACAGATATAAAAACTATAAAAACAGAAAAAAAGGAGGAAAAAGAGAAATAGAGAGAGAAAAAATATTAGGAAGAGAAGAGCAGATTTCTTATATCAGAGAACTTATTAAAAAAAATTCTTTATGTTATGTTGAAGATCCTTTGCAACAAGAAGATTTTAATGGCTTTGCAAAACTTTCTGCAAAATTTCCTTCTACCCTTATAACAGCAGATGACTTAACATGCACTCGCCTTGAGCTGGTTGAGAAAATGATAAAAAAGAAAGCAGCAAATGCCTTGATTGTCAAGCCAAATCAAATTAGCTCTCTTTTAGAAACAAAAAAAGTTATTGATCTTGCAAAAAAACATGGCATTACCCTTATTATTTCACATCGTTCAGGTGAAACAACTGACAATGCATTAGCACATTTTGCAGTTGGCTGGCAAATTCCAATAATAAAGACAGGCATTTTAGGCAAGGAAAGAATTGCAAAGTTAAATGAATTAGTAAGGATTGAACGAGCAAATAATGTAAAATAATATGAAACAAAAATATTTTTTGATTCTGGAAACTATTATCATCACATTAGGAATAATTTTAATTAATGGTTGTGTTCAACAACCAGAAACTGAATCAAAATTAGAATTTTTTTCAGGCCTGTGTGATGAAACAATAGATCCATATAATGAATCTAATTTAGGTATAAATAAAACCTTATGGTTAAACAATACAACATTAGAAGTTAAGGTTTATGTTAGTATAAATTGTGCTGAAACTGTTATAAAAGGAGATTATAAAATTCAAGATAATAAAATTATTTTAGAATATGAAAAAACCCAGTGTGATCCTTGCACAACTTGTATGTGTGTTCATGAATTAATTTATAAATTTACTAATTTAGAAAAAAAAGATTATCAATTTGAATTAGAACTTGAGAAATATTGTACTAAAACTGGAACAAACAAAAATTTAAGTTTAACAGAAGCTAAACAAATAGCTCTTGCTAGTGAATGTGTAAAAGAAGGGCCACTTAAAGAAGTATATTTTTGTAATAATGACACAGGTACGTGGTGGATAGACTTAGATATTGAAAAAGAAGGATGTAATCCTGCATGTGTTATTAATGTTGTAACAAAAGAAGCAGAAATAAATTGGAGATGTACAGGAGTATTATAAAAGCTAAGTAAGCTAAGTTGCTAATTTTTGTATGCTTTCTATTTCTTTAATTCTTTTTTCAGCTGGAATAGCTTTAGTGAAAAGGTTCCAGAAAATTTTTTGAAGCCATTCTATCCATTCTCTGTCATAGATGTTATAAAAAATCCACATTTTCTTTTTCTTTTTTTGTTCTGGACTTCTTATTTCCTTAAATCGTGCTATTTTTTTATCTATGATAAAAGCTCTAAGAGGCTGCTGAAAATGCCTTATTTCAATAAATTCTTTTCCTACTTTGTTATTAAGAGCAAGAAATTTTTGAACATTATCTAAACTATCTACATCAACTCTAGTTAATATTTTAATTGAAATGTTTTTCTTTCCTATTTCTTCAAGTATTTTGTAAATATCTACAGTATTTTGAACAATATTTGCCCAAGACAAGTTTCCTGAAAAAATCAAAACCTGTTTTTCTGTTCCTCTAAATAGATTAGGAAGGTCTTTATTAAAAGCTGTTTTAGAGTCATATTCTTGTTCTTCAAGAAAAGCAGATTTCTTTTTTGACTGAACATACTGCCATATATCAAAAGCACTAAAATCTTCTTTTCTTTTACCTGCTTTTATTTATTCAAATAGCTGTTCCTGGAAGGCAGAACTATGAATTTGTTCAATACTTGCCCAATAAACAATCTTTAGAGCACCTCTTGTACCTTCTCTGAAAACCCTGATTGCAAGTGTCCCTTGTTGCTCTGCAATTCCTTCAACATATCTGTTTGCAGTTCTCCAATTTTTTCTTATGTACTTGGCTATTTCATCAATTGTTCTTGGCTTTAAAAACACAAAATCATTAATTTTTTTTATAATTTCAGGAGTTAACATTTTCCTTAGCCTTTTTTATTAATAATAAAATTTAATGGTTTTTAAATTTTTTTATGATGTACAACACTATACCTATTTTTTTGTCATAAAAATATAAGTAAAATACAAGTCAATAAAATATCAGGAAAAAGAGAAAAGTAAAAGAGGTAAAAATGAGTGAAGAAACTTTGCAACTACAACTTAAAGAAAATTGGCAGAAAGAAAAAACTGAACTAGAAGAAAGGTTATTAGATATAAAAACAAAAGCAAAGAGTTATATTGGAGGGTTATATTTAGTAAAAACTCCTTTATTTGAAGAATTAAAAAAACTTAGCAATGTTTTAGATGGAAACTTTTATGATGAAGAAAATATTCCTGAGTATGTACAAAGTTCTTGGCGTGTACAAAATTCTCTTAAATATATTTGCGAACATTGCAAACCAAAGTTTCCGGTTATAGAATTTGAAGGATCCCCTCCTTGTTATGATAGTATTTATTTTGCTAATCCCTCATCGTTTAGTGAAATTTCTTTTTATCTAACAATTGATGTGCCAAAAACCACAATTTTAGAAAAAATCAAAGAATTTTACAATCAGATCGAAAAAACAGGAGGTAGTAAAGAAATGAACAATCTGTTAGATAACTGGTTTCAAAGAATGATCAAAATTATTGGTTTGTATGAAAAAGAAAAATTTCAAAGCGAAATTATCAAGGAAAATACTAGTTATCTTTCATACATATGCAAAAATTGTGAAGAGGCAGGAATTATAGAAAAAATGAGAAGGGATACAATTAAGAAATATAATCAAGACCTAAGAAAATTAGGTCTACAAAACTCAGATTATAACTTAACTTTAGAAATAAATAAAAAAATTCAATGGTCATGATAAATTATTAATTTAAATGATGCTAAAAGAGGTAAAAAATGGAAGATATGGAGAATATAAAAATTTTATATGAAAATAAAATTTATGAAATAAATGAACAACAACTAGACAGAGTTATAGCTTTAGCTTCAAAACAATTAAGACACTCGCTAAATGGACAACTTGATCTAAAGACTTTTTCAATTCTTAGGGGAATGGAAAAAGAAACTGTAAAAGTGTTCAAAAATGAACATGCAAGTTTCTTATATCAAGAGATGAGCCCTGAACTTATATATGCAATAGAATATGGTTTGCTTGATGAGTATGAAAAAAAGAAAGAAGTGAAAAAGAAAGAAGAAAAAAAGAAAAAAATATTGATAACTCAGCATTTTCCAAGGGGCATGACATCAACAAAGATAAAAATCCTGCCATTAACAAGTTCAGTGTGGAATTTAAGAACAGCGCAAGACAGAATTTTTCGTGTAAATTTAGATTAGCAGAGGATTACTGAAAATGTTAGAAGGAAAGAGTGATTTAGGGAACTGTATTCTTTTGAAAGAAAAACAAGAAGCCTTTGCATGCGAGTGGTTTAAAGGTCCTATGCTACCAAGAAGCTATACTCATGAATTGTATCCTATAGAAATTTTGACTAATCCTCAAAGATATAAAAAACTATATTCAAGCTTGTCAAAAATTTTAAGTTATCAAGGAACTTTATTTCCTGATTTTCAAGGCCTTGATAGCATATTAAAAGATATAATTTCCTATCATAATCAAGGGAAAAAATTGTATCAACAATGGACACAGGAAGTTAATGGAAAAAAACGGGGGCTTTCTGTTCCAAATAAACCCTTGCAGATTTTGTTAAAAGAATATGTTCTTCCTTTTATTTTAAAAATGAAAGTTCATCCTTGCGCTCATGGTGGTGAAAGAGGATGGACTCCTAAACAAAGTCTATACACGCACCTTCCAATTAAAAATATTTTTTCTTTTGATTTAGAAAATGCTTTTGGGCAAATAGAAACCTTATATGTGTTTAACTTTTTCTTTAAAGAGCTATCTTACCTTGATGCGTATGAAGAAAGAAGAGATGTTGCTGGTTTTTTGTCAACATTAAA
>JAUXAK010000020.1 GCA_030619955.1 archaeon
AACGTTTACCTTCTTTTGTTACCACAAGCTTGCCTATAATTTCTTTAGCAGGTCTTTTTTCAATTGCCATTTATTAAGTTAATTTATATTCTTTATAAATTTTTCTCTTATTCAGATTATATTTATTTTTTCATTATTTATATCTATTTTTCCTTTGTTTTTATTTTTTTCTTTTATTTTTATCAGTTTCTTTCTCTCACCCTCTTGTTTCTTATGGAAAAATAAAAACATTTAAAAGATATTTTGTTTTTCGGTTTGTTGAAGTTTATTTATAAAATTTTATATATTATATTATTATAATAAAAAATATATATTATATAATATAGAGTTCCACAGGAAACAAAGGGGTTATAATTATTTCGTGACGACGCCTTTTTTAGAAGATTTTTAAATATTGTTTCCATAGGAAATATAGGTCTGTATGTTATGGTTTTAGGACAAGAATATTTATAAAATAATCTTAATATATTCTATAAATACATCTTAAAGGGGGATAAAAAATGAATAAAAAAAGAGGGCAGAATAATAAGAACAATGAAAATAATAAAAATAATTTAACTAATAATATAGACCAAATTTTTGACTCTTTTATTAAACAAACAATATTTCAAAACAAACTAATTTTACAAGGAAATTATACCCCTGAAACAATCCCACATAGGGAAAAGCAAATAGCACAAGTAGCAGCTATAATTGCTCCAAGCTTAAGACTTGAAAGGCCCTCAAATCTTTTTATTTATGGCTTAACAGGAACAGGTAAAACTCTTGTTGTACAATATATAAAAAACCAGTTATTTAAAAGAGCAGAAAAGCAGAATGTTTCATTAATAATACCATATATTAATTGTAAATTAAAAAAAGTTGCAGATACTGAATACAGGATTCTTGTGGAATTAATAGGCAAGTTAGGTGAAAAAGTGCCTGCAACTGGCTTGCCAACAGACCAGCTTTATCACCGTTTTCTTAATCTTATTAACAGAAAAAAACAAATAGTTATTTTAATTCTTGATGAAATTGACCAAGCTGTAAAAAAAATTGGTGATGAATTTTTATACAATCTTACTAGAATTAATACTGAATTAACTAATGCACAAATAAGCATTATTGGCATTTCCAATGATTTAAAATTTCTTGATACTCTTGATCCAAGAGTTAGAAGTTCTTTAGGTGAAGAAGAAATTTTATTTCCCACATATAATGCTTTACAACTGCAAAAAATTTTAAGAGACAGGGCAAAAGATGCATTTAAACCAAATATTCTTAGTGAGGGTGTTATTGCTAAATGTGCTGCATATGCAGCAAGAGAGCATGGTGATGCAAGGAGAGCTTTGGATTTATTAAGAATAGCTGGTGAACTTGTTGAACGAAACAACAAACGTAAAATTACTTTAGATTACATAGACAAAGCAAAACAAAAAATAGAAGTTGATAAAATAATTTTAGCAGTAGAAACACAACCAAAACAATTTCAATTAACACTTCTGGCAATTATTGAGCTGTTTAAAAAAAATAAAGAAAAAAACAAAATTTTCACAGGAGACATATATAATTTTTACAGAGAACTTTGCAAAAGAACAAGAACAGAATATTTAACCCAAAGACGTGTGAGTGATATAATTGCAGAATTTGATATGCAAGGGGTGATAAATGCAAAAGTAATTAGCAAGGGAAGATATGGCAGAACAAGGGAAATAAGGCTAGATTTGCCAACAAATCTTCTAGATAAAATAAATCATTTGTTGGTGGATTCATTAAATTTGTAAAAAATAAAATCAAATCAGACAAATTTAAAATAAAAAATGAAACAAGAGATTGTCAAAGAGCTATTAAATAAAGGATATTTAATTGAGCCAGAATTAGTGAATATTTTTAATAATAAAGCTCTTGATCTTGAAAAAGAATTTGTTGAAATTATTTTAAAATTAAAACCCCCAAAACTTATTTCAAAAAACTTTTTTTTATTAAATATTATTAAAGTCATCAGCCTTCTAAATAAAGATAATGAATTATCCAAAGAAACAAAAGAAAAAGCTGTTGATTATTTTTCATCTTTTATAGAAAAAAAAGAAACACAAGATAAGGAAAAAAAAGGGGAAGAGAAGGGAAAAGAAGAAGAACAAAAAAAAGTCAGGAAAGGTGTTGTAATTGTTGAGGCTTATGAACCAAAAACTAAAAAAATAACTGTAGAAGATTTTGTTAAATATTTTAAAAGTCGTTTTTTGCTCTTGAAAAATTATTTGCAGGACAGAGAACTTGAAGGATTAAGCTCTATTGGAAAAATTTCTAGTCAACGGCGAGGCATCTCAGTTATTGGCCTTGTTTATAATAAAAGAATTACAAAAAATAAAAATATATTGCTTGAACTTGAGGATATTACTGGCAGAATTCCTGTGATTGTGCATCATGATAAATCTATTGTTTTTGAGAAAGCCAAATCTGTTGTTTTAGATGAAGTAATAGCTATAAAAGGTGTTGGTTCAGAAGAGATAATTTTTGCAAATGATATAATTTTTCCAGATATTGCAGCTAAAGAAAAGAAAAAAGCAAGTTATGAACATTATGCAGCTTTTACAGCTGACTTGCATGTAGGCTCTGACAAATTTCTTGAAGAAAATTTTTTAAAATTCCTTGATTGGTTGAACAGCAAGGTTGGTTCAGCAGCACAAAAAGAGCTTGCTCGAAAAGTAAGATATCTTTTTATTGTGGGAGACATCGTAGATGGTGTTGGAGTTTTTCCTCGCCAGCAAGATGAGCTTGCAATTAAAGATGTAAGGCAGCAGTATAAAAAAGTTGCACAGCTTATAGGAAAAATAAGAAAAGATATTGCAATCATAATTTGTCCTGGTGGCCAGCATGATGCTGTAAGGCTTATTGAGCCACAACCAAAGCTTTCTAAAGAAATTGCTTCAGGGCTTTATGAACTTGAAAATGTAATCATAACAACTAATCCTTCTGTAGTAAACATAGAACAATCAAAAACTTTTCAAGGATTTAATGTATTAATGTATCATGGAGATTCTTTTGATTATTATGCTGATTCCATTGATATGCTACGTCTGAATAATGCTAAGTTAAGGCCAGACATGTTAATACATTTTTTATTAAAAAAAAGGCATCTTGCTCCAACTTATGCTTCTACACCCCTTTTTCCTTCAGAACAAGACCATCTTGTTATAAAAAATTCTCCTGATATTTTTGTTTCAGGACATATTCATAAAAGTGCTATTTCAACATATAATAATATTTTAACAATTTCTTGTTCATGCTGGCAGACAAAAACAGCTTATCAAGAAAAATTTGGCCATGAGCCAGATCCTTGTAAAGTTCCATTATTAAATTTAAAGACAGGCAAAATAAATGTGCTTGATTTTAGTTAAAATGAAAAGTGAAATAGGTATTATTTATATAACCCCAAAAAAGAAAGTTTTGAGAAAATTAGAAGAAGTTGATACTATGATTTTTGATTTAGATGACACTCTCATAAAATTTCCCCAGGGATATCTTAATTTAAACTCCACTTTTACATGGCAAGTTATGCAAACGACTGTTGGATTAAATAAAAACCCCAAATTTATTGAACTGTTTACAGAGTATAATGAATTAGCTAAGTTTCCAGATAAAGAAAAAGAAAGAAAAGAAATAGCAAAACAATTAAATTCTTTTTGGAAAGGTTATAAATTAAAAGATGTAAGTAAAAATTTATTCCCTATACCTTATTTATCACATGTTAAATCTTTTTTTGAAAAAATTCATAATGCAAAAAAGAAGTTTTTCCTAGCAATAATATCAAGTGCCCCCCATTTTTATATAAAATCAGTTGTTAATGAGTTGAGAATAAATTATTTTGAAGGTTTTGAATTAGAGATAAATTCTGAAAGAATTTTTACAGGGAAAATGAAATATTATGCTGATTTATATGGAAAGAGAAAATCTTTAGAAAAATTTTGTAAAACATATTCAAGAAATATAGAAAAGACAATTTATCATGGAGATCACCACATATATGATAGGGCTGCTTTGAATTATGCTGGTTTAAGTGTTGCAGTTAATCCTAAAGAAGAGCATCGTAGTGAATTTATTGATGTTGCAGATTTTATCCTTTATGACTGGTCTGAACATCCTTTATTAGAAATTTTAAATAAAAAGTAAATATAAAAGATAAATGTAAAAATGCACAAATATTTTAAAGAAATAGAAAATAAGACAAAAACAGCTTATAGTATAGCTAAGGAAGCAAGAACAAAAGGTTTGGATCCTAAGTCTGTTGTTGAAATATCTATTGCAACAAATCTTGCACAAAGAGCAATTAGCTTAATTGCTTCCAAATATCCCCAAGTCCAGAGTGAAAAAATTGAGAAAAGAATCAGGGAGCTTGAAAAAGAATATGGCTTTCTTGATCATTGCGTTTGTTTGAAAATAGCTGAAGAAATTGCAAAAGAAAAATTTTGTAAATTCAAAGACTTTCACGAGGCAATGGATGCAGGAATCAGAGTAGCTTTTGCTTACTATACCCTTGGTGTTGTGGTTCCTCCTCTTGAGGGATTCACTCATTTCGAGGTTAAAAAGACAAAGAAAGGAAAGGATTATATCACTGCTTATTATTCTGGCCCTATCCGTTCAGCAGGTGTTACAGCTGCATTTTTTTCTCTTGTAGTAATTGATTATTTAAGAGAAATCTTTGGTTATGCTAAATATGATCCTACAGAACTTGAAGTTAGGAGAGGAATCACAGAAGTGTATGATTATCATGAACGCGTTACAAATTTACAATACCTTGCCTCAAAAGAAGAACTAGAGTTTGTATTAAAAAATACTCCAATACAAATTGATGGCCTACCAACAGAAGAGAGAGAAGTAAGCAACTATAAAGATCTTGAGCGAATAGAAACAAACAGAATAAGAGGGGGTTTTTGTTTAATTTTAAGTGAATCTTTCTGCCAAAAACCACCTAAATATCTAAAAATAATTAATAAATTAAGAAGTAAAGGTTTTAAGCTTAGTGATTGGGATTTTCTAGAGGAGCTTGTTAAACTTAGAGAGAAAATTATAGAAAAGAAAAAAAAACAAGAAGCTACTGCCACATATATAGAAGATACTGTAGCTGGCAGGCCTATATTTGGCCATCCTTCATGGCCTGGATCTTTTAGGTTAAGATATGGTAGATGCAGGTTCAGTGGCTACAGCGCCATGGCAATAAGCCCTGTTACAATGAAGATCCTTGATGGTTTTATAGCAGTAGGAACACAACTAAAACTAGAAAAACCAACAAAAGCTGCTGCAATAACTGTTTGCGATAATATAGACACACCAATTGTTAAGCTACAAGATGGCTCTGTAGTTGAAGTAAAAAGCATAGAACAAGCTGAAAAAATTAAAGACAAAATTAAAGAAATAATTTATATTGGAGACATTTTAATTTCTTATGGTGATTTTTATAATAGAAATCATTCTTTAATACCTTGTGGTTATAATTCTGATTGGTGGTTAGCTGAGTTAAAGGAAGTGGCAATAAAATATAGTGATCCTGAAAAGCTAACAGGTAAAAGTCCTGAAGAACTTGATAAAATACAAAAAGTTCTTGAAACCCTTGATAAACAAGAGCCAAGCATTCAGGATGCTGTAACAATAAGTAAACTTTTTAATATTCCATTACATCCAAATTATATTTTTTATTGGTCACAGATTAATTTAGAGCAATTTAAAGCTTTGATTGAGTGGCTTAGCGAGGCAGAAATAAAAAATAATATTCTTGAACTGCCGTATGAGGCCCATAAAAAAGAAAGAGAACAGATTCAACAGGCAAAAAGAGCTCTTGAACTGCTTGGATTTGAACACAAAGTTGGTATAGCAAACATAATCATTGAGCCAGAAAAAGCCAGGGCATTAGCTCTAAACCTTGGTTTAGATAATCTCAATAATATAAAAAAAGAAGCACAGGAGTTATTAAAAAAATTAAATGAAAAAAATGAACAAAATGAAAATAAAAATTCTTCTTTGAATGTCTTAGATATTGTTAATTCACTTTCAGAATTTAAAATTAAAGACAAAGCTGGCACCTTTATTGGTGCTAGAATGGGCAGGCCTGAAAAAGCCAAGCCAAGGGAGCTTAAAGGTTCACCACATGTGTTATTCCCTGTTGGAGAACAAGGTGGCAGATTTAGAAGTGTACAGGAAGCAATTAATCAAGGATTTGTAGAGGGTGATTTTCCCATTTATTATTGTGAAAGCTGTAAAAAAGAAACAGTATATTTTATTTGCGAATCTTGTCAAAATAAGACAAGGCGACTTTATTATTGTCCTGACTGTAACAAGAAAATACCAACTGAAAACTGCCCTCTGCATGGCAAGGCAAAAACATTTGCAAAACAAAAATTAAATATTAAAAATTTTTTTGACGCAGCTTTAAAGCATTTAAATATCCAGGGCCAGATTCCAAGTTTAATAAAAGGGGTCAGAGGCACTAGTTCAAAAGACCATGTTCCAGAAAATTTAGCTAAAGGAATTTTAAGAGCAGGTTTTAATTTGCATGTAAACAAAGATGGAACAATAAGATATGATGCTAGTGAAGTTCCTGTAACACAATTTAAATCAAAAGAAATAAATGTTGATTCTGAAAAGCTAAAAGAACTAGGTTATACAAAAGATATATTTAATAAAGAGCTAAAAAATCAAGACCAGATTCTTGAGCTTAAGCCTCATGATATTATTCTGCCATGTTCAGCTAATTCAACAGATGAACCTGCAGATAAAACTTTTGTTAAAATAACACAATTTATTGATTCCTTACTTGTAAATTTTTATGGCATGAATCCCTTTTACAATGTTAAAAAAAGAGAGGACTTAGTAGGACATTTAATTTTGTGTGAAGCACCCCATAATTGTGCAGGTGTTGTTGGAAGAATAATTGGTTTCAGCAATACACAAGGTTATTTTGCTAGTCCATACATGCATGCAGCCATGCGTAGAGATGCAGATGGCGACGAGGCAACCATGATGTTATTGCTTGATGCCCTTCTCAATTTTTCCCGTGAATATTTGCCAGCACACAGAGGCTCAACTCAAGATGCTCCTTTAATTTTAAATTCAAGAATAAGAGCAGCAGAAGTTGATGATATGATTTTTGATATGGATGTAGTTAAAAGCTATCCTCTTGAACTTTACATGGCTGCAGAAAAGAATATGATGCCAAACACAGTAAAAATAGAACAAATAAGAGACAGAATAAAAAGTGAAAAAGAGTTTGATGCTTTTAAAAATTTTTTTTACACTCATAACACTAATAATCTTAATGAAGGAGTATCTTGCAGTTCTTATAAAACTCTGGTTACAATGAAAGATAAAGTAGGATCACAAATGACATTGGCAGAAAAACTGCGCTCAGTAGATACAGCTGATGTAGCCAGGCTTGTTATTGAGAGACATTTTATAAGGGATATAAAAGGAAATTTTCACAAATTTACAAAACAACAATTCAGATGTGTAAAGTGCAATGAAAAATACAGAAGACCGCCTCTTGTAGGCAAATGCCTTAAATGTGGCGGAAGAATTATTTTTACTATTGCTGAAGGTTCTATAATTAAGTATCTTGAGCCAGCAATACAGCTTGCAGCAAAGTACAATGTGCCAAGTTATGTAAAACAAAGTCTTAATCTTGTAAAGAGTGCAATAGAAAGCATCTTTGGAAGAGAAACAGAAAAACAACAAGAGCTTAAGCAGTGGTTTTAACTTTGAAAATAAGGTTTTTCAGCTTTTCTAAATTCTTCTAATTTTCTTTTTAACCAGTCTGGCAAATAAATCTCATTTACAGGATAATTACCATCTATACAAGCTCTACAAAAGTCATTTTTTCCAAAAGTATCTTCAAGTGCCTTAAGATCATTATAATGAACCGAGCAAAATTTTTCTTCTAAGCCAGCTTTTTCTGCAATTTTTTTTGTAACTTCTTTATTTATTTTTTTAAGTTCTAGAATATAGAGATCAGAAGCAATACGCTTTCTACGCTTAACTGAATCGAGATCAATTAAACAAGGAAAAAATATAGGACCATAGGAAATCCCAAAATCTGATGATTTAACCCCTCCCTCTTTCAAAGTGTAAGCAGTACCTTGACCAAGAACAGAGCCTCTTACAATAGAATCTTCATTAACCCATAACTTTTTGCCTTTAACTTGTGTTCTTATGCAATTTACTTTTCTGCTTACTTCAGCTTTGCGTCTATTTTCTTCAGTAATATTAAATGTTTTTTTTGTATGTCTGTTTTTCTTTAGTGTGGCAATTAAAGGAAGTTTTCTCGCTTCAGCATAGCCTTCAGCTGAACCCAAACCTGAGTCAGGTACATAAGTTACAGCATCAACTTCAACATTAGGGTAAAGTCTTGCTAAGTGCTGACCAAGTTTTTTTCTTAGAGAAAAAATATCTTGATCATTCTTAAAAAAGTATGCATCAGGTGAGCCAAAATAAATAGCTTGAAAAATACAGGGAGCAGGCTTTGACTCTGAAACCTGTACTTTTTTAAATTCATCAGCTGAAACAATAAGCATCTGACCTGGCTCCACAAAATCTTTGAATTCTACTCCAGCAGCATCTAAGCCATTTGATTCAGAAGCAATATAAACAAGTCCATTATGAACACCATAACACAGAGGCGTAACCCCTCTGGTTGATCTTATTCCTACTAGTTTGTTTTCTTTATCATTGTTTATTAGGAAAATAGTTGAGTAATAGCCTCTACCTTTTAATACTTCTTCAAGGTGTTTGCCAGCTTCAACCAAACTTTCAGTTTGCTCTAAAGCTTCTTGGAAGAGTGCACCAGCAATCTCTCCTTGATCAGCTGACCTAAACCGGAATGAATCTTCCAAACTTCTTTTTAACAAGTTAGCTCCAAGAAAGTAGCCATCAAAAGCTACATAGATGTTATATTTAGAATCTTTAAGAGGTCTGATTTTAATAGGTCCAACTGCTTCAACTGGAATTTCTTCTTCCAGAGCTTTTTTGTCATGACCTATAACAACTTGCCACTTTTGATCTGATAGCATTTCATAAATCAGTCTTTGATTATCACAAGTACTTAACTCTCGATGTTTTTTTATTGAGCTACCATAAGCAACACATAGACCAGAACCTTCTTCTCCTAAGTCTGCCATATAAACAAGAGCATTATAAATTTGTTCAACCAAATTATGCTTTTGTTTTGTGTTAATACCAATTCCAATTAGCCCTGACATAGCTTTTTATTTTCTTTTAAGTTTAAATTAATTATTATCTTTTGAAATAATTTTTAGAGCAAATACCACAAAATTACAGGATTTGCTAATTTTAATTTAAATAATAAAAATTCCTCTTGTATTTACTACAATCCCTTTGTTTGTAATTTCAAAAGGAAAAGTCTTC
>JAUXAK010000050.1 GCA_030619955.1 archaeon
CTAAGTTCTTCTGATGTAAGAGGTCTGCCATAAAGTTTTTTATCTTCGATTTCAACTCCAATCCCTACTTTTTTTCTTGCCTCAACACATTCTTTTGAATTGTATTTTTTTTCAGCATCTTGAGAGTGTCTTGTCATGCCACAACCTTCTCCTTCTATTTGTTTTAAAACAGCTGTTGAAAAGAAACATAAAGGATCTTCACCACCAGCCCATTCAGTTGAGGTTAATATTTTAAGCTTAAAACTAGCTGTTCCATATACTCCTTTTAGCTTAGAATAAGAACTAGCTATGCCAATAATATCTCCTGGCTCAACTATTTCCTGCTTTTTTACTTTAACTTCTTTCAGATTATGATAGCGCACATATAAATTATCATCATGCTTAATCACCAAATAATATTTACTATCTTCTTTTTCTGGTTCTTCTTTATCAAACAAAAGCACCAGGCCTTTTGCAACTGCCTTTACATTTAATTCTCGTTTTGACCATTTTGTTTCCCAAGGCAAATGGAGATACCCCCCAGCAGAACAAATCTCTATTTCATCTTTTTTACAATTTCTTATATCTTTTAAATTATCAGAAGGCCATCTTTCAAAAGGCAAGATTTCTGAAACATCTGGAAATTCTATTTCTTTACAGCAAACCATTCCTTCTTTTATGTCTCTTTTAACATCAGATGTAACATCCACTTCAAATCTAGCACACCCTGGCTCTTCAGGTTTCCATTTTCCGTCAAGATCTTCACAACTATTCTCCTTTTTTAATTCTTTTTCTAATTTGAAAACTTCAAGTTTTGAATAAAGCATTGTCCTCAAATCAAGAAGCTTTGCAATTTGCCAGTCAGCTCTTGCTTTTTCATCATCTCTTGCACATTTTTTACTTATTTCTTTAAAGCCTGAAATAAGTAATTGAATTTCTTCATCAATATCTTTAATTTCTGTTTCAAGATCTTCTTTTTGCTCTGAAAATTCTTCGAGGGTTAATTTTTCTACTTTACTAATAAATTTATTAACAGTTTTTTCAATCTCAAATATATTTGACTCAGCTTCTCTAAGTTTATTTTGACTTTCTTCTCTTGTGTCAAGGCCATATTCTTCAATCATGTGTGTGATATCTTTTTCTTCAGCTTCTGTCATAATATCTTCTCTAATTCCAAGGTCTGAAACAGCTGCTTCAACACTTTTTGTATCAAGCCAGCAACCCATCTCAGGGCTGTCACAATAACCAATGCGTTTCCATCTTTCTGGTTCTGTGCCTTGACCAGGATCTAAATTTGAGCAAACTCTAATTATTCCTTGACGATAAATTTGTGGTTCAAGAGCATGTTCTACAGCAGATTGTATGTTTAAAGTTGGAGTAGGAATTATTGTTGGCTTGCCACTCACACATTCTTTAGCTGTTCTAACATCTTTTGCAGCTTGCTCTCCAAGATAATAATTTTGTAATTCATTTATTGCAAAATCTGTAGATGCTTTTCCAAATCCACAAATTTCTTTTTCATTTATTCTTATACAAATTTCTTTATAACCAGAAGGTGCTCTAAAGTCAGGTGACATTGAAATATATTGTCCTGCTGGAAGATAACCAAAACCTTCTTTTATAAGATAAGTTTCAGGAATGCTCTCTCCGTAGTAGCCAAGTCTTGTAGGGCTTCTTAGATAAACAGAATAATAAACACCTTGATCTTGTCCTGCAAAAATATAGAAAAAAACTTTATAATGGCCTTCAGGACTTGCACCACCTAGCAAAGTTTCATCAAACCATGCCATTGCTTGTGTTGGTGATTCTGGCTTTGCAAGTTCCTCAAAAAACTGTGCCTGTGTTGGATATGCAACACTTATAAATTTTTTGCAAACCTCAGTTCCTATTTGTGCAGTGCTCCTTGTTTTAAATGCTTTAATACTTGTTACACCATAATAATCTGTAAAATATCTTGCAGCATCAATACTTTGTTTCCAAGACTCAGAGAATAAAGCATACTCCCCCCCTCCTTTATGTAATAGAGATTCAGTTAAGCTTGGAATTCCTGCTCTAATAAAAGGGTCAAATTGTCTCCAGAAAAATTCACATAAATAAATTGACATAATCTGGTCGCAAATTCCTATTGTTCTGCCTGTAGCAAGTTGTTCTTGCAAACATTCACGACCTGATTTTAAAATTCCAATAAAACTATCTAAGCCAGCATGAACTCCTGTTAAGCATATTGGAACTAAAACACCTCTACCAGATTCAAAATTAGGCCAGCATAACATAATTGAACTTATAATTCCAGACTGTATAACATTCTCAACTGGAAATCTTCCTCCAAAATCACATCTTGATGCTGGGCACATAACAGGGTCACATAAATTAAACATAATTCTACAATCAGTTGGAGACATAAAATCTTCACACTGCATTGCTGGCCTTGCAATAGGTGGCTTTCCAATTCTAAAAGTCCCGCAACTTGTTTTGATTTCCCTTTCTCCTTTTGCAAATTTTACTATTGCCTCTCCTGCACAGCCATAAGCTTTCTTAACAATCTCTCTTGAGCGAGCTTCTATAGGGGGAATTCTTGGTTCTGCTCCAGTGATAGCTGCAACTTGTGTACAGCAATCATCACCTTTTTGCCCTTCACTATGATCAAAATTTGGAATTCCGTCACTTCCTACATTACATATCCAAAATACATTTAAGTCTGCATTTTCTTTCCATGCAACTAATGCTCCTTCTAAACCAGTATAGCCTTTAGTTGCCATATACCATCCAGTGTGTCTTTCAAGTGGCATGTAAGCAACAAATCCTTTATATGCTCCTGTTTCCCAGAATTTAATTGTATTAGCTGGCTCACCTGGCTTAGGGCCTCTCTGAATCCTGTTTCCAATGCATCTTTCAAGGTCAACTTTTTCTAATGTTGTGACTGTTTCCTTAACAATCTTAATAATATTCTTTTTGTCTTCTTTTTCTTTTTCAGTTAATTCAGTATATTTTTCATTTTCTATTTTAACTGGAATGTGTTTTTCTATTGTGTAACGGTTTTCCTCATATGGTTTAATAATAGCAAGCCATAATATTCCACCTGATTCAAAAATTGCACTCTTATTTTTTTGTGTG